>NZ_JALXPM010000041.1:0-25716 GCF_025147615.1 Brevibacterium luteolum
TCATGCACACCAGCCGGCGCCGCGCTGGCCCGGCGAGCGCTTAGACTGAAATGGTGAAAAAACGCACTGTCGCCGTCGTCCTGTTCGAGGGGTTCGAACTGCTCGATGTCTTCGGGCCCGTCGAGCTGCTCAGCGTGCTGCCCGATCACTTCACCATCGTCATGCTCGGGCCCACCGGTGAGCCGGTCGTCAGCCATCAGGGCACCCGGATCGTGCCCGACACCGCCTGCACCGCAGCCCCGGCAGCCGATATCGTACTTGTCCCCGGCGGCTTCGGCACGCGCCCGCTTGTCACCGAGGAGGGGTTCCTCACTTGGCTGCGGGACTACTGTGCCGACGCCGAGGTGGTGGCTTCGGTGTGCACCGGATCGGCGCTGCTGGCAGCGGCCGGACTGCTCGATGGGCACCGGGCGACGACGAACAAGCGTGCCTACGCGTGGGCGACGGGCTTCGGCAGCGATGTCGACTGGCAGCCGGTCGCCCGCTGGGTCGAAGACGGCAGCCGCTGGACATCCTCGGGTGTGGCGGCCGGGATGGACATGACCGCAGCCCTCATCGCCGCACTCACCAGCCCCGAGCATGCCCGTGAGGCCTGCGATTTCGTCGAACTCGACGTCCATGCCGACCCGGGCTGGGATCCGTTCGCCGCTCGCAACGGACTCGTTCCCGGCACCGGTGCCCACCGCCTCGGCGACGGCAGCTGACAGAACAGGGAGTGAGGACACCGACGTGGACATTGATCTCCTTCCCGCCGACCTGGGCACCCAGGCCGTGCTGCTGGTGGCCGCCTTCGTGCTCTCGGCGATCATCGGCGTCGAACGCGAGCTGCGGCACAAGAGCGCCGGGGCACGCACGCACATCCTCGTCGGCCTGGGCGCTGCCCTCTTCACGCTCGTGTCGGTCTACGGCTTCGCCTCAGCTGAGGACGTCACCCGCGATCCTGCCCGGATCGCCGCGCAGATCGTCACCGGCATCGGCTTCCTCGGTGCCGGTGTCATCTTCGTGCGCCAGAACATCGTCTCCGGGCTCACGACCGCAGCCAGCATCTGGGTGACCGCTTCGGTCGGGATGGCCTGCGGTGCCGGCATGCCGGCTGTTGCGGCGCTGACGGTCGGACTGTACCTGCTGACCGTGTTCGTCGTGACCTTCGCAGTCAAGCGGATGCGGGATCCGCGCCATTCGCGCTACATCACGATCCGCTACGCTGACGGCCACGGTGTGCTGCGCGACATCCTCGCCACCGCCTCGGAGCTGGGATACGAGGCGGCCCTGACCCACACGCAGCGCCTGCACGGCCGGAAGGGCACGATCATCCAGGCGTCGCTGCGCTTCACCCCCGGCCCGGATCTCAAGTCCGGCACGCTGGTCGAAGAGCTGACCGAACTGCCCGGCGTCTACCGGGTCATCGCCGCCACCGAGGAGAACGACTGAGGTTCAGCTGCCCTGGGCAGCCGGTGGCCTGCCGGTGCGCTCGCGGTGCTTGCAGCCGGGCCAGCAGCACGGCCGGCGCATCCCATCCTCAAGCTCCTCGCGGGTGCGCCGGATGCGGCGCTCACGCGTTGCGGCCTGCTTGGCGTCTTCGACCCAGCAGATGAACTCGTTGCGCGCCAGTGTCGTGATGTCCAGCCACGCCTCACGCGCCTGGGCGTGCGCGGTGAGCTCTGCGCCCAGATCCTCAGGCAGCGGATGGACGGCACCGCCGGGCGGTTCCTGACTCATGGCGTGATTGTACTCCCGGCCGGCACCACCTGGGTGCCGGCGAGCAGGTCGCCGAGATGCCGGCCATCGGCCCGCAGCAGCCCCATGCCGAGGAGGAGGAACAGCAGCGCCGTTCCCGACCAGAGGAAGATGTGGGAGACCGGCTGCTCGAACTCGGTGTAGACCCCGTCGATGATCCCGATGTGGGCCAGCTGCCAGGGCGCGAACTTCACTGCATTGCGCACCAGCGCCCGCCACGGTTCGCGGGTGCGGTAGGCGACCATGAGCCCGGCTCGGCGTTTGCCGATGGTGCCGCAGGGCCGGTGGTAGTCGAGGGCGGAGAAGATGAGCACGATCGGCACCACGGAGGTCAGCGTCGCGATGAGCTGGGTGTGGGTGCTGCTGAACTCCGGCACCCCGCCGAGGACGAGCCGGTAGAGCGCGGCGCTGATGAGGGCGAGCACCGCGAGGTAGCCGAGGATGACGATGTAGTCGGTGAACAGCTCCTTGAGCCGCCGGGCTGGAGGCACCACCTGGCTTGCCATCCTCAGCCGCCCTCAGTCGCCGGTGCGCCGGTGCTCGTCGGCAGCGGCGTCCGCTCCGGACTCGACCCCCGCCTCGGGTGCGGGATCCTCCCCGGTCCCTGCCGCCTCGGTCGCGGATCCGTCACCGGGCTCATCGGGGTAGGGGTCGCCGTTGTGATCCTTGCCGTCGAGGTAGCGTCCGGTGGCGTAGTCGTACGGCACCGGGTTGCCGTCCTCGTCGGTGCGGGCGTACCAGTTGGTGTACTCATCGGCGTGGGAGTCGACCTCAGCGCCGGTGGCGTATTCGCTGCGCGGATCGGTCGGCTCGATGGTGATGGTGAAGTCATCGCCGTAGGTGTCGATGCCGCGCCGGATCGCCTTCTGCAGCGCCCACCGCTCATAGCTCTTGCGGATCGTCTGCGGATCGCTGCGCAGCTCCTTGACCAGGGCCACGCACATGAGCACGAGCACCACGGAGAACGGCAGCGCGGTGACGGTGATGAGGTTCTGCAGGCCGGTGAGCGCGTCCTCACCGCCGACGAGCAGCATGACCACGGCGATGCCTGCCATGCAGACCGCCCAGAACGCGGTGATGAGCTTGTTCGGTTCGGGTTTGCCGCCCTGGGACAGCTGCGAGTTGACCAGGGAGGCCGAGTCCGAGGTGGTGATGAAGAAGACGGCGAGCATGACGATGACGATCGGGGCCATGATCTGCGCGCCGGGAAGCTGGTCGAGGACGACGAAGAAGATCTCCTCGGGTGCCGGCAGCGACGCTGCCGTGCCGTCGGCGGCAATCGAGCCGCGGGTGCGCTGCAGCCAGATCGCGGTGCCGCCGAGGATCGTGAACGCCAGCACGATGATCGTCGAGGGAATGAGCAGCACGCCGAGGATGAACTGGCGGATGGTGCGCCCGCGGGAGATCTTGGCGGTGAACACGCCGACGAACGGCGACCAGCTGACCCACCATGCCCAGTAGAACGTCGTCCACGACGACAGGAACTCCTGCATCTCAGGGCTGTCGGCCATTGAGGCTGAGAGCATCTGGGGCATCGTGTCGAAGTACTGCACGATCATGCCGGGGATGATGTTGATGAGGAAGACCGTCGGTCCGACGACGAAGAAGAACAGCGCCAAGCCTATAGCGAGGAACATGTTGAAGTTCGACAGCCGGCGGATGCCCTTGGCGATGCCGGCGACGGCGGAGATGATCGTGCCGATGGTGAGCACGACGATGATGATGAGCGCCATCCGATTGCCCGTCGGGCCCCAGCCGGTGACGACCTCGACGCCGCGGGCGATCTGCAGGGCGCCGATGCCGAGGCTGGCAGCAGTGCCGAAGAGGGTGGCGATGATCGCCAGGCCGTCGATGATGCGGGCCGGCGCGCTGCGCGAGTCGCCGCCGATGAGCGGCATGAGGATCGAGGACATCAGCGGCACCCGGCCGCGCCGGTAGGACACATAGCCCACGGCCAGGCCGACGATCGCATAGATCGCCCAGGCGCTCACACCCCAGTGCAGGGCGGCCTGGGCCATCGCGCCCTTGATCGCCTCGACGGTGGCCGGTTCATAGGCGCCGGGCCGCGGTGAGAGGTAGTAGGTCATCGGCTCGTAGGGGCCGAAGAAGATGATGCCGATGCCGATGCCGGCGCCGAACAGCATCGCCGCCCACGAGGCGGTCGAGTATTCCGGCTTCTCACCGTCGAGCCCGAGCGGGATGCGCCCGTATGAGGAGAACGCGATGACGAGCAGGAACAGGATCATGCCCACGGCCAGGGTGTTGAAGATCCAGCCGAGGTTGAGCATCGTCCAGTTCAGTGCCGCGGTCGAGACCTCGGTGACCTGTCCGGGGTTGATCATGCCCCAGATGATGAACCCCACGATGAGCGCGCCGACGACGGTGAGGATGACCTTGTCGACCCGGTAGCGGATGCGCTGGTCTTCGACCGACACACCGGGCACCAGCGCCGGGTGGATGTTATGCGGATACGTCAGCTCGTGGAAGAACCGCTGGGCGGCCTTGCGCCGCCCAGTGAGGAAGGAGTCATCGGGCTGATGGGCCAGGTCCGGCCTGCGGGAGGTGACTGCGGGCTTGTGCTGGTCGGGCCGGGTGCTGCTGCCGGTTCGCTGTTCGTGGTGTTGGTCGTCCATCGGATCTCCTCTCCACGCAGCGTCACTGCGCCCTCATCTGCAGTTGGTCAATGTCCTCCAGCCTAGCCCACCGGTGACGCCGGTCACCTGGCCGGCATCCGGTGTTCCCGGTGTGCTCAGCGGTCCGCGCCCGAGGCGGTGGCCGCCGCGGGACGGGCAGCACCCGTAGGCTGATGGTATGGACACGGCGGCGATCATCCTCACCGGTGGGCGTTCGAGCCGCTTCGGCGGCCGGCACACCCCGGGCATCGAGATCGCCGGGAGTCCGGTCATTGCCTCGCTCCTCACCACTGTCGAAGCCGTCGGGGCGGGCGAGATCGTCGTGTGCGGATCGTCTGCCGGGATCGATGCCGGGATGCTCACGCGACTGCTCCTCGTCGACGAGGAGCCGGCCTTCGGCGGGCCGCTGCACGGCATCGGCTGCGCCCTTGCCGCACTGCCGACAGGTGAGAGAATCATCCTGGTGCTGGCCGGTGATATGCCGGCGATCAGCGCGTCTCTGCTCGCCCGGCTGCGCGAGTCTTCCGCGGCCGGGTCTCCGGCTGCTGCCGTCGATCCGAGTGGGCGGGTGCAGTTTCTGTGCGCGGCCTGGCCCGAGGCGGTCCTCCGGGATGCCGTGACCGGCCTAGGGTCCGCTGTCGGCCTTCCGGTCAAGGCGCTCTACCGCGACCGGGAGATCACCCTCATCCCGGCCACCGAGGCCGAGCTCATCGACATCGACACGCCTGCCGATCTCGACCGCGCTGAACAGATCACTGACGCTGAACAGGACGCGGGCGCCGACTGAACCGGCACGGTTCAGGGCAGCAGCGCGTCAAGCCCGAGAATCTCGATGCGCTCCCGGCAGCGCGCAAGTGCCGCCTCGACGAAGCCGGGGCGCTGACAGAACGCCACCTGCTCGGCAGCCACCTGGTCTTCGCTGACCGGCACATCCCAGTCACGTGACTGCCACGCGTCTTCCCGAGCGCCCTCGCGGAGCCCTGCGGCCAGCACCGCTGCCGCCTCCATCCGTACCGGTGCCTCCAGCCCGCCGAGCAGCTCCCGGCCCGGATGCACAGGGGTGACCACCGCCTCGGCGCCGGTGACCTCCGCAGCACGCTGAAGCGTGCGCTCGGCCAGGGCCATCAGCGTTGCAGTGTCCGGGTGGTTGATCGTCGGCCAGTACGGGGCAGCGGCGAGCACATCATCCATGACGACCGTCCCGTGGGCGTCCTGCCGGCGACGCAGCTGGGAGACCGACTCCTCGGCAGCCGCTGTGATCGCCTGCAGGCTCAGCACCGGGGCACCAGCCAGCCAGTCAGCGGCGTCAGCGGGATCGCGGCCGGCGGCAGCGGCGATGATGGTGCGCAGATCCGAGTACGGCACCACCGGCGGGTCGAGGCTCGAATCCAGCGGATCGCGCACAATCGCGTGATACGGGTGCAGCCCGTTGTAGCGCAGGGAGGGGATCCGCACGCTGCCCGCTTCGGGGCGCAGGAGGGCTTCGAGCTGCTCGGTGCCGCACGGCATTCCGCGGTAGTCGGCATGCACCGGCTGGATGACGAGCACATCGATGCCCTCGATGAGCGCCCGAGCCCGGGCGGTGTCATCGGCAGTCCATTCGAAGATCGGCGGGATCCGCATCGTCGTCAGCCACCCGCTGGACTCCAGCAGGATGCGCATCGACTCCGCCTGGCAGTTGCCCACCACAATCGCCTTCGGCCGGTCGTCTGCCCACGGTGCGGGGGCGAGTTCGTAGAACGCTGCGTAGTGCTGTCGTCTGCCCATGGCATCTCCTCAGGTCAGCTCATCATCACCACGGCCGCAGTGCTGCCGGTGACGAAAATGAGCAGGTAGGATCACAGTACAAGGTTCCTTGACGCCCTGGGAATGGTCCGCCCGCTCCTGGGAAAACTGTGGCAGGAGGGATGGACAGGTGACGGACTCCACGCAGCTGCACGTCGTCATCCCCGCCCACAACGAGGAAGCCCTCCTGCCCCGCGCGCTCAATGCCCTCAACGCCTCGGCGGCGGCGGCCGGCTGCCGGCTCGGCGTCCTCGTCGTCGCCGACTCCTGCACCGATGCCACCGCGGCCACCGCCCGCGCCCACGGCGCCGACGTGCTGCCGGTCCGCCTCGGCCGGGTCGGCGCGGCACGGCACGCCGGATTCGCCCACCTGCGCGCCACCGCACCACAGGCCGCCTGGCTGGCCACCACCGACGCCGACAGCGCCGTACCCACCTCGTGGTGCCGCCGCCTCCTCGAGCTCAGCGCCGAAGGCGCCGAACTCATCGCCGGCACCGTCTGCCTCGAACCCCCGGCAGACCCGCACCTCCAGGACACGCTGGGCACCCGCTGGTCGGCCCTGTATGCCACCGGCATCACCCCGGCCGGCCACCGCCACATCCACGGCGCCAACCTGTCCTTCCACCCGCGCACTTACGACGTCCTCGGCGGATTCGCAGCCCTGGCCGTGCACGAGGACGTCGACCTCGTCACCCGCGCTGAGGTCGCCGGCCTTGACGTGCGCTGGCCGCTCGACATCCCCGTCACCACCTCCCGCCGCACCGATGGCCGCTCACCCGGCGGCCTGTCCGACGACCTCAAGGAGCTCATCTCATGACCCAGACCCGCGGCCGGCGCGCCGCCCAGCTCACCGGCCACGCACTCCCCCACCCCGCCAGCGGCGACACCCTCACCCGGTTCGCCACGCTGGCGCGCCTCGCCCGCGCGAACCTCGTCACCGCCCGCTTCATCGAAGCCCACGCCGATGCCCAGGCGATCACCACCGACCTCGGCGCACCCGACCTCGTCGAACCGGGCACACATTGGGGCGTATGGGCGGCTGAGCCGCCGCAGCCGCAGCTCACCGCCGCCGAGGCGGCAGGCGCCTGGTCGCTGACCGGCACCAAACCGTGGTGCTCAGGGGCTGGCATGTGCACTCATGCGCTCGTGACCGCCCGGGAGGAATCCGGGCAGGTGGGGTTCTTCGCCGTCGATCTGCGCCAGGACGGCGTGCGTGCGGTGCCCGAAACGTGGCCTGCTGTCGGAATGGCTGCCAGCGACTCCGGCTGGGTCGAGTTCGACACGGTGCCGGCCCGCCGGCTCGGCAGCCACCGCGACTATCTCGACCGGCCCGGCTTCTGGCACGGCGGTGCTGGAGTCGCAGCCTGCTGGTACGGCGGCGCCCGCGCCGTGGCCGAACCGCTGCTGGCCAAGGCACTGCGTGAGGGCGTCTCCCCGCTCATCGCCGCGCAGGCCGGTGCGGTCGCAGCCGAGCTTGCCGCCGGCTGGGCGCTGCTGGAGTCGACTGCCGCGTTCATCGACGGCGACCCCGGCAACTCCTCAGGGCTGATGATGGCTCGCGCGCTGGCGGTGCGCACCCGCATCGACCGGATGGCAGCTGATGTCATCGAACGCGTCGGCCGGGCACTCGGTGCCGGGCCGCTGTGCGGCGACGGCGAGCACGCGCAGCTGGTGGCCGACCTCAGCGTCTACATCCGCCAGACCCACGCCGAAGCCGACGAGGCCGCCATCCCCGCCCAGATGACCGAACACAGTGATGACACTGCTCCGACTGCAGCCTGGGATCGGCTTCTCGGACTCACCGGCGCCCATGACTGAGCCCACCCCCGCAACCGGTCCCGCAGCCGACGCTGAGTCTGCCGGCGAGCGCACCTTCTCCGGCGCCCAGGTGCCTGCCGCCTCGGGCACGGAGATCGACACCTGCGCCGCCGCGCTGCCCGCCTGGCCGGGAGCCGAGGCGCTGCCGGGACTGCTCATCGTCGCTCCACACCCAGATGATGAGATCGCCGGCGCCGGCGGGCTGTTCGCTGCCGCCCTCGATGCCGGTATCCCGGTCCGCCTGGCTGCGGTCACCGACGGCGAGGGCTCACACCCGCCGGAGGCCATCGATCCGGCCGAGCTCGCCGCCATCCGCCGGGGCGAAACTGACGCGGCCCTGCAGGTTCTCGCTGATGCCGCCGGCTGTCCCCTCCCGCCGGTCACCCGGCTGTCGATCCCCGACGGCGCAGTTGCCGAGCATGAGGAGACGCTTGCCGGGCGGCTGGCTGAACTCCTCGATGAGCTGCCGACCGGCACGTGGATCGCTGCTCCCCTGCGCACCGACGGCCACCCCGATCACGACGCGGCTGGCCGGGCCGCCTTCGCCGCCGCTGCGACCCGTCCGACCTGCCCGGTCGTCGAATATCCGGTGTGGCTGTGGCAGCACACCGCGCCGGCAGACGTGCCCGATGAGCTCGCGGCAGCTGCGGTGCGCCTCGATGTGCCGAAGCGGATGCGCGCATCTCTGTCTGCAGCGCTCGACTGCTTCCGCTCCCAGGTCAGCCTCGACTACGGGGTCGCGGTCGACCGGGATCCGGCCGCCGGGCCTGAGGCGGTGGTGCTGCCGGCGAGGGTGCGGGAGCGGTTGTGCCGGGACAGACAGGTGCTCTTCGCCCATCCTGCGGCCGGTTTCGATGACCTCTACCGGCACGCTGATGACCCGTGGTCGGTCGGCCAGCGGTGGTACGAGCGCAGGCGCGCCGAGCTCATCATGGCGATGCTGCCCAAGCCGCGATTCGACCGGGTCTTCGAACCCGGCTGCTCAATCGGGATGCTGAGCGAGCAGCTCGCTGGCCGCTGTGAGGAGCTCATCTGCGCTGATGTCGTGCCCGCTGCCGTCCATGCCGCCCGGCAGCGGCTGCGCGCCAGCGGTGCCGGCGCCTCGGTCGAGGTGCGCTGCGCCGGGATCGAGGACTGGCCGGCCGGCAGCTTCGACCTCATTGTGATCAGCGAACTGGCCTACTACCTCAGCGACGCGTCATTCCACGGATTCCTCGCCTCGGCGGCGGCGAGCCTGCGCCCGGGCGGGGTGGTGCTCGCCGCGCACTGGCGGCACCCGGTCCCTGGTGGCTTCCGCAGCGCTGAAAGCGCCCATGCGGCACTGGCCGGCATCGACGGGTGGACCCGGCACGCCTCCTACCGGGATGCTGATGTGCTCATCGACGTCATCGGCCCCGATGCCCCGAGTGTTGCGAGCCAGGAGTTCTTCGCCTGAACTGCGTGCTGCCCCGACTGCCGGCTGTCTGACGGCCGGCTGCGGCGATGCAGCCGCAGCTCAGCTCTTCGTGCCGCGTGAGGAGAGGATCTTCTTCATCACGCTCAGGTGGCTGTGCTCGGGGTCCTTCGACGCGGTCAGCAGCACGATGTTCTTCTGCTCGGCCAGCGTGGCGGCGAAGTCGTCGAATTCCTCATTGTCCTTGAGCTCGGCGCGGTAGCGCTTTGCGAATTCGCTGTAGTCTCCGCCGTTGTGGAACCACGTGCGCAGATCATCACTCGGGGCAACGTCCTTGGCCCACCGATCCAGATCCGCGTCCTCCTTGCTGATGCCGCGCGGCCAGAGCCGGTCGAGCAGCACGCGGTAGCCGCCTTCGTTGTCGTCGTAGATGCGTGCAATGGTGATCTCACTCATACATCCATGATGCCCCACACGGAGGCTGTCAGTCGGGCAGACCCTGGATGAGGCGGACAGCCCGGGGCATGACAGCGATCTCCACTTCGGCCCCGTCGTGGCTGCTGGGGAGGATCTCCTCGCCGTCGGCGTAGACCGGCACGCTGCTGGGGACTGTGACCCGGACGCGTTCGACCCGATGCTGCCGCAGCGGTGCCAACAGTCGGTGGGCGCGCAGGTAGATGAGCGGGAAGAGGCCTGCCAGCAGGAGGCGGGGAATCCTGTCGACTGTGCTCATGACGGCGGTCCCGGACCTGGGGTCGGCTGCGGGGGCCAGTGGGATGCCGCCGCCGATCCAGGGCCCGTTCTGCACGCAGATGAGCGTGGCCGTCAGATTCTGAGGCGGCTGGTCGTCGCGCGAGATGCGGAATCGTGCCGGGCGGAATGCTGGGAGTTCGCGCAGGAGCGCCACGAGGTAGCGTCCGGTGACAGGCAGCCGGCGGTAGGTGTTGGCGCGTGCGTTGACGAGCGCGTCGAAGCCGATGTTGGCGGAGTTCGCTACCCATACGTGCGACTGGCCTGAGTCCGGAGTCGTGACCGTCATGTGCAGCGCATCTACCGTGCAGCTGCGCAGCGCACCGTCCCGCAGCGCACCGTCCCGCAGCCCATCGAGCAGCCGGGACAGGCTGCCGACCGGGTCGCCGCGTTCGATCCGGGCGGCGCGGGCGAAATCATTGCCGGTGCCTGCCGGCACGATGCCCAGCGGGATGCCGGTGCCAGCAGTCAGGGCGAAACCGGCGGCCACTGTGCCGTCACCGCCGCAAACGACCACCGCATCGACACCGGCCTCAACCGCCTCGGCCGCGGCATTGAACTGGAGCTGGGCGTCAGCACCGGTCGGAACGAACAGCTCAAGGTCCGCCGCAGCTGCGGCGAGCGCGGTCGCACACCCGGGGTGCCGGTCAGCGGCCAGAGGATTCAGGAGCACGAGGACGCGCCTTGGCGACCTGATGCGGCCCGCTTCTCGGGCATGTGTCCCAGCCTCCACAGAACAGTCTCCTCGCCAGCCTGATCGTCATCGTCGACGGGCGCACATGTGCCCTCAGACTGCCTCCATGATGCCCCAGTGCTCGACAGCCTGCCGGACAGACTGATCTCGTCGCACCCATCCGGCACGACGGCCGCCGAGCCTTCCACCGCCGACTGAGAGAGCTGTTCAGGCTTCCCACGGATTGATCGTGGAGACACCAGTTCCCTGGAAGTCCTTGACGTTGCGCGTTGCGCACGTTGCGAGATGAGTGCGGCAGATCGCCGCGATCTCCGCGTCAGCCATGCTGATGGGAGATCCCGAAGCTTTACGATTGGCGACGAGCTCTGCGTAATGAGATGCAGCGGCGACGTCGAAGGGCAGCACAGCATTGAGCCGCCGGTATTGGTCCAGGACAGCTTCGACACTCTGTGCAAGCTGCGTCTGACGTCTGCCGCCGGGCAGACGGCGAACACCGACCAACAGCTCGGCAGCCGTGATCGCAGTGATCGCAACCTCACCAGACAGCGATTCGAGCCACGCCACCACACGCGGGTTCGGCAGCGGACGGAACAGCTCCGAGATGACGTTCGTGTCTAAGACGATCACGCGAAGTCCACCGAGCGTGCGCGCTCGTCCCTGCTGGGAACGGGAAGCTCATCAACGCCTCCAGCTTCCCGAGCGGCCTGCATCAGTGCCATTCCGATATTCGGTCTGCTGGCCGCCTGCGTCAGAATCTCGCGCACTTCAGCTTCCATGGAGCGCCCGTGCTTCCGCGCCCGCGCAGCCAGGGCGGATTTGACCGATTCCTCGAGTCCTCGCACCACTATCGCAGCCATCACGCATCACCTCCGTTTGATATCACTCATGATATCACCTGTCTGCAGCTGAGAACCAGAGTCAACCAGGCAAGAACCAGAGCCAACGCAGACTCCCGGCCCACGCAGAGAGAACCGCATGGTGTGCTCCTACCGGCCCCTGAAGCGATCGCCGCTGCTGCGCGCGCCTGCTGTGCTTGAATGACCTCATGAGCGACACGCAGGCCCTTGAAGCGATCCGCGCCGGATACACCTTCGACGAACCCGCCATCGACCTCGGCTCCGCCTTTGACGGCGACACCCCCGCCCCTGATGTGCGCGTGCGCATCCCGCTGGCGATGTTCAACCGCCACGGCCTCATCGCCGGTGCCACAGGCACCGGCAAGACGATCACCCTCCAGGTGCTTGCCGAGGCGCTCTCCACTGCCGGCGTTCCCGTGTTCGCAGCCGATCTCAAAGGCGACCTGTCCGGCATGGCGAGCCCCGGTGAGCCGTCCGAGAAGCTCACCGCCCGCACCCAGGCCAACGGCCAGGACTGGCAGCCCGAGGCCTCCCCGGTGACCTTCTACTCCCTCGGCGGAGAGGGCACCGGCATCCCGATGCGTGCGAGCGTCAGCTCCTTCGGACCACTCCTGCTGTCGAAAGTCCTGGGCCTCAACGACACCCAGGAGTCCGTCCTCGGCCTCATCTTCCACTACGCCGACTCCGCAGGCCTGGCGCTGCTCGACCTCTCCGACCTCAAGGCGGTGCTGTCCTTCCTCACCTCCCCGGAGGGCAAGGCGGACCTGAAGGACATCGGCGGAGTCTCCACCGCCTCGGCTGGGGTGATCCTGCGCGCGATCGCGAACCTGGAGATCCAGGGTGCCGACGCGTTCTTCGGCGAACCCGAATACGACATCTCCGACCTGCTGCGCACCCAGGGGGCTGCCGGCACGATCTCG
The DNA here is from genome assembly GCF_025147615.1 of Brevibacterium luteolum. NCBI lineage: Bacteria > Bacillati > Actinomycetota > Actinomycetes > Micrococcales > Brevibacteriaceae > Brevibacterium > Brevibacterium luteolum. The sequence continues at coordinate 12,588 of NZ_JALXPM010000041.1, forward strand.
ATGCTCGAGCTGCCGGCCGTGCAGAACCGCCCGGCCCTGTTCTCGACCTTCCTCATGTGGCTGCTCGCCGAACTGTTCGAAACCCTGCCCGAGGTGGGTGACGCCGACAAACCCACGCTCGTGTTCTTCTTCGACGAAGCCCACCTGCTGTTCGCCAACGCGTCGAAGGCGTTTCTCGACTCGGTCGCCCAGACGGTGCGTCTCATCCGCTCGAAGGGTGTGGGCGTCTTCTTCGTCACCCAGCAGCCCACCGACGTTCCCGAGGCGGTGCTCGCCCAGCTCGGCTCGCGCATCCAGCATCAGCTGCGCGCCCACACTCCCAAGGAGGCCAAAGCGCTCAAGGAGACGGTGTCGACCTTCCCGACGACTGATGTCGACCTCGGTGCGCTGCTCACCACGCTGGGCACCGGCGAGGCGATCGTAACCGTCATGGATCCTGATGGGGCACCGACACCGGTCGCTGCGACGAAGATCTTCGCCCCGCGCTCGAAGATGGGTCCCAGCGACCCGGCCCTGATGGAACAGCTCGTCGCCGATTCTGTCCTGCAGGCGACCTACGGTGAGCGCATCGACCGGGAATCGGCCCGCGAGATCCTCACCCAGCGCCTGGAAGCCGGTGCTGCCGACGCCGAGGCGGAGGGCACCTCGGGCCCGGAGCCGGCGCCAGGCAGCGGGTCGGATGCCGAACACGATGAGGCTCGGATCCCGCTGCCGGACACCGCAGGGGCGGGCAGAACCAGCCGCAGCCGGTCGACGACGCCCGGCAGACAGGATCGGACGATGCTCGAGCAGGTGGTGAATTCCCGCGAGTTCCGGCAGTTCACCCGCACCGCTGCCCGCGAGATCGCCCGCGGGATCTTCGGCGCCGGCCGCCGCCGTCGGCGCTGAGACGCAACAGCCGAGATCAATCGCGCAGCTCCAGCGAGGCCAAGGACGTCGAGTCGATGCACGTCCATGCCAAGAGTCTCGTCGAGCCTGATATCGCGTTCACCGGCAAGTTCCACGAACCGGCGGGCCACTGGCTGCTCATGCACGAGTCCGAAGGCAACGAATTGTGCATCGTGTGAACCTCCTCGGCACCGGTGCCCGACGCAGCGTGCCAGGCTGCACGCCGGATGGACCGGTGCGCATCGGGGGTCGGGAGTGCTCTACGGTTGAGCTATGCTCCGACGACTCACCGCCCGCGCCTTCTGGCGCTTCAGCCGCTGGACGCTGCGCACCCAGCCGGCACCGACTCAGCCGACGATCCTCATCGGCGCACCCCACACCTCGAACTGGGACTTCATACTCATGCTCTGCATCGCCTGGGAGCTGGGCATCGATGTGCGCTGGATGGGAAAGAAGAGCCTGTTCCGCTCCTGGCGGGGGCCGTTCATGCGCGCCACCGGCGGCATCCCGGTCGACCGCGACAATCCCAGCCGCGTCGTCGCCGAGGTCGTCGAGGCCGCCCGCGCTGGGGAGATCTTCGGGCTCGTCATCACCCCGGACGGCACCCGCAGCGGGCACACCCACTGGAAATCCGGGTTCTACCGCATCGCTCGCGAGACCGGCATGCCGGTGACCCTGGGCTACGTCGATTCGACGACGCACACGACCGGGCTCGGCCCGACCCTGGAGATGACCGGTGATATCGCATCCGATATGGATCGGATCCGCGCCTTCTACGCTGATAAGACCGGCATCCGCCCGCACCGGCAGGTGACACCACGGCTGCGCGATGAGTCCGGCGGGCAGCTCGGTGGGCGCACGGTCGCCTGACCCCGGATCCGAGAAAGCTCTCGACACCGGCGCCGAGCTGGTCCACCCGCTGTGATCAGATGAGTGTGGCGTGCGCCGTTACTTCTGGCGTGACTCCTCGGGACGTGTCGTCAACGCCGGCACTCACATCTGAGGTTCGATGACGATCGCCCAGCGGACCGACGGCGTTCTCATGGGCAGTCTGGACCGCCGGGGTTCTTGGTGCAGTCCTCGTCGACGAGGTAGCGCACGTACCGGTAGATCTCGACTGGCACCGGTGTCGAGGCGATCTCAGCGGTACCGGGGATGTCCTCCCATGCTCCGCCGTCGACACGGAACTGACCGACGTAACTGGTCGTCAGATTGATCGTGTACTCACCGCTTTCCGTGTAGGAATGGCTGATATCGGCGTCGTGTGCGTATCTGGGCTTGCGGCCGGCTGAGGTCGTGGTGGTTGTGTCGCCGTCACCGAAGTTCCATTTGTATTGCGCTGGCGTCACCCGGATCTCGACCGTGTATCCGGCGAGCTCCATCGTCTCTGTCCGCGAGGAATTGTTGCCGGCCCATACGGCTACAGGCTTGTTCACCACACCCCACCCTTCGGGCATGACGAAGATGTCAGACGGTGGGATCGAGGTCTCCCCGACGTCTTCCCATGTCACATCCGGTGGAGGCTCCACATAGAAGTCTGTGTCAGGCGGGCTGTTGCTGTCACGATCCGGCGCCGGCGGCCGCCGGCGCTCACACTGCCTGGCCCGGCTCCCCGGGTCGCCCTCAAGCAACTGGCAGGCCCGAGGCCCGGAATCAGCGTTGTTGTCCCGGCGATCACGATCGGAATTGTCGCCGTTGCGGTTGCCGCCACCCCGGCCCGAACCGTCGCGGTCCTTCTTCGGTGGTGTCCGATCGCGTTTTGGGCCGTTCTTCTTGTTCTTGCACTTGGCTTGAAAGCTGCGATCCCAAGTCTGCCCTTTACACCCACCAGCCTCAGCCGGGGGCACGGCATGTGTGGTCATCAACAGCCCGCAAACTAGAACCATCGTGAGGGCACGCAGAAGTGTGGTCAGCATGTCTCGTCCGTATTCCGCAACTCAGAGAACTTCCATCCACCGTCCTCTTTGGAAACTGTGTAAACAACGATGAACGGGCGTGTGTCCTCGCCAGCTTGCGACTGGCCGGCTTCGTCGACAAGATCAAAAGCGCTGAAATCGACACACGATTGAAATTCAACGTTTCCCTCGCCCGGTTCCGAACCCTGAATCGAGACGTCCGACACCTCGTGGTACTTATGAGTTACGCCACCAACTACCCTCAGCCCATCCTGCTCAAAATCGCGAAAACTGCTGCGATACTCACCCTCAACGTCTCCAGAAGCATACTTGAGTGCACGCTCGGGATTGCTCCCAGAATCAGCACCTACTCGGTTGTACGCGTTGATGAATTTGACCAAGATGGCGTAAGCCTCATCCGCCGCCTTCTTCTCATCCGGCGTTAGGTTCAACTCTGTCTCGTAGGGAGGCTCGGTGAGTTCGGGGCTCGGATCCGCATCGGCGGTGGGTGAAGCAAACGAGGGGGTCGGCTCTGCTTCCTCGGCACCGGTGCACCCACTAGCGACCAGCACAAGCGCACTCAGCGACGCACCCATCACCACGCCTCGTCCTCGGTACCGCATCCTGTCGACTCCTCTTCCGGTTAAACCAAAACTAGGTCACTCATACCTGCGAAGGAACAGCCGAAACGGAACTGTGGACAAGGACCAGTCAGAGCCGCACCGTCTCACGGACCCTGACCAGGACTTGAGAACGGAAGGCACGCATCACCATCCGCATGTGACTTCCATCACGGTAGCAAAATGTTCGGCGACGTGGAACCAGAGGCACGGGCACCCAACGGCACCATCGACCAACCCTCCGGACCTGAAACTCGCTCGTGACATTGCGGTGCCGTACATGCACCACTCACGCGGCCACCGTGCCAAACGGAACGTGGATCCACCCCTCTGTCAGGGCATCTTTCTGCTCTGCCGCTGTCGGCACGTGAACCGTCCTGGGTTTCGTTCCGATCCGCTTGATCTAGGAGGATTGGAATATGGCCAACACGTACAGCCCGCAGTTCAAGGAGCGGGCACTACGAATGATGGACGACCACCGCAGGGTCGAAGAGACCTCGGTCTGGGGCGCTGCCACTGCGACTGGCGAGAAGCTCGGGATCTCCCCGCACACGTTGCGGGGATGGTCGAGACAAGCCCGCCGTGACGCCGGTGTCGAAGAAGGTCCTACGAGTGCGGACCTCGAGGAACTCAAGCGGTTGCGCCGGGAGGTCAAGGAGCTCAAACGCGCGAACGAGATCCTTAAGACCGCGTCAGCGTTTTTCGCCGCGGAACTCGACCGTCCCACGACGAAATGATCCGGTTCATCGACACGTTCCGGGGTCGTTTCGGGGTCGAGTTCATCTGTCGCGTCCTGGGCGCGACGGCACGTGGGTTCATCACCTCCCGTGGCTACCGGGCAGCGAGGTCCCGGACGCCCGCAGCCCGCACCCTCCGCGATGGTCTCCTTGTCGAGGAGGTCAAACGGATCCACGCCGCGAACTACGGCGTCTACGGGGTGCGGAAAATGTGGCACGCGATGCACCGAGCCGGATGGGACATCGGCCGGGACCAGACAGCCCGACTGATGCGTATGGCTGGCGTGACCGGAGTCGTGCGCGGCCGGAATCCGCGCACCACGATGCAAGCTCCGATACCCGATCAGCGTCCGGATTTGGTGATGCGGGACTTCAAAGCTCCGGCGCCGAATCGTCTGTGGGTCGCTGACATCACCTACGTGCGGACCTCGTGTGGGTTCGTGTACACGGCGTTCGTCATCGACGCGTATAGCCGCCGCATCGTCGGGTGGGCGACGAGGTCGTCGATGACGACTGAGGCGCTGTCGCTGGAGGCTTTGGAGCATGCGCTGAACACTGCTCGCGGTGGTGCTGAGCAGCTCGTCCACCACTCCGATAGGGGCTCGCAGTACGTTGCCGTGGCCTACACCGAGCGACTCGCTGACGCGGGTATCCGGCCGTCTGTGGGGAGTGTAGGAGACAGCTATGACAATGCGCTGGCTGAGACAGTCAACGGGCTGTACAAGACTGAGCTGATCTACTCGCAACCGGCATGGGCAGGGCTAACTGAGGTGGAGTTCGCGACGATGAACTGGGTGCACTGGTGGAACACCGGCCGGCTGCATGAAGGGCTCGGCCATCGGACTCCCGCCGAGGTCGAAGCTGAGCACTTTGCAACCGTGGCAAGACAGGTCGATACTTTAACTGCCGTCTAGGAACGAAACCCAGGACGGTTCACACGCGCGTGCGCCCGTCTGCCGCCTCAACGGCAACCAAAGCAGAGATGACCGCATCGAGAGCGTCATCCGATGCCACACAGACCGAATCGTATCCGTTCCAGTCAACTGCGCACCGCCCGTTCAGCCCCGCCACGATGTCCTCCCGCAACCGCACGTCCCGCTTGTAGCCGCGAAACGGAAGCTGCCACACCTTCAACGCTGCCGCCGGGTACGCCTCACACACCCGCCCAGCGCCATCGCGCCGGCAGTCGATGCCGCGGTCGCGCAGGCGCGCCTCGACTGCGGCCCAACGCAGCGCCGGGTACGCGATACGATCGGCGGCCGCACTCAAGGGCGTGAGACCGCACCACTGGTGCACCAGCTGATCCGTCCGGCGCAGCACCATCCCCCGGCGCCACCGCACATCTGCTGCCATAGGCGCCGAGTGCTGCTCCAGTGCATGATCCGCGAGGAAGTCAACGAACCCCACCGGCCAGCCGAAGGGCACATCAATGCCGGCTTTCGAGATCCCACTGATCATCTCGATGAGCTCCTCATCAGCGAGCCCGCAACCGGCGTCTTCCACGACGACCCGGCCCTGCGGTGTGCGCTGCAGCCGGGCGAATCCGGTCCTGCCCGGTTCGGCAGCGAGATCGACACCGGCGAAGACTCCAGCTTCCCACGGCACCGTCACGATGTGTCACACCTCCCACCGCACCTCACCAGGATCCTTGTCCTCACGCCAGCCGCGCCAGGCGGCCTGCCGGACCCGGCCCTGCCGCGTCCGCCCGGCAAGCGCCACCTCGGCGACGAGCGTCGGCCTCACCCACCACGCGTCAGCCTGGTCGTCGGCCGGCACATCGTCGACCGGCGGGGTCTTGCGCTCAAGTTTGCGCAGCTTCGCCTCGATCTCAGCCAGCTGCCGGTCGGTGAATCCCGTGCCGACCCGCCCGGCGTAGCGCAGCTCTCCGTCATCATCAGGTACGGCGACAAGCAGCGAACCGATCCCGCCAGACCGGGCGCCCTTCCCATCCCGGGCACCGATGACGATGACCTCCTGGTGCAGCTGCGTTTTGAGTTTGATCCACGCTGTGCCGCGCTGGCCGGTCAGGTAGACCGAATCGGCGCGCTTGGCGACGACCCCTTCGAGCCCGAGCCTCCGGCTGGCCCTGATCGCCGCCTCCAGTGAACCCTCATGCGCCGGCGGCACGGTGACGTACTCGCCTTCATCAAGCCCCTCGGCGAGGATCTTCCGCCGCTCCCGGTAGGTCTCGCGGATGAGCGAGCGGCCGTTGTGGGCGAGGATGTCGAAGACCATATAGCGCAGCTCAGCGTCGGCCGGCACGTCGTCCTCGCCGCTGAGCATCGCCTGCAGCAGACTGAAGTCCGGCCTCCCGTCCCCGTCGAGCGCTACGAGCTCCCCGTCGAGGATCCCGGTGCCCTCCAGCAGCTCAGTGAGCTCGCCTGCCTGCGGGAACTGCGCGCTCATGTCCTTGCCGTTGCGGCTGGCGAGCACCACTCCCCCGGTGCCGACGCCTGCGAGCATCCGGTAACCGTCCCATTTCATTTCCGCGACCCACGTCTCGCCAGCACCCTTCCCGAGGCGGATGTCGGCCTCCGAGCCCGCGCGGGCGAGCATCGGGGCGGGGATGTCGCTGAGCGCAGGAACGTCGCCGGAGTCCTGGCCACCTGCAGAAGGAGCCGCCTTCTCGCCGCGCTCCCCCGCCTCGGGCGCGGGACCGTTCCCGTCGCCGGGCTGGTCCTTCATCAGCTGCAGCAGCCACGTGTTCTTCCCGTCCATCCCCTTCGTGCGGATGAGTGCGAACCGGCGTGGGATGCCTTTGAGCCCGCCGTCCTCGCGGCCGTGGAGGACGGCGATGATCTCCTTGTCATCACGCCATTTCTCGCGCTCATACGTGCCGGCATCCCAGATGGTGACCTCTCCGGCGCCGTACTCGCCCTTGGCGATCGTGCCCTCGAAGCTACCGTATTCGAGCGGGTGGTCCTCGGTCTGGACGGCCAACCGGTTGACGTTGTGCTTCAGCGGCACGCCCTTGGGCACCGCCCAGCTGACGAGCACTCCGGAGTGCTCCAGCCGGAAGTCCCAGTGCAGGCTGCTGGCGTGGTGCTCCTGGATGACGAAGCTCGGGGCCTCCACTTTCGAGGTGTCGGCTGGCCTGTGTGCCGGAACCGGTTCGCTGGTCTTGGCGGCGTCGCGCATCGACCGGTAGCTCTCCAACCGGTCAGCACCGAGGTCCGCAATTGGGTCCAGACCCTCCTCAACGCGTGCGATGACGTCCTCGAACTCCAGCTGCGCAAGGTCCGGGTCGGCCAGTTCATCCCAAGTGCGCGGGGCGGCGACGGTGGGGCGCAGACGACCGCGCAGCGAGTAGGGGCTCACAGTGGTCTTCGAGGCGCTGTTCTGACTCCAGTCGAGGAAGACCCTGCCGGTGCGGTCGGTCTTCTTCATCGTCGAGACGACCTCATCGGGGTGGTCAGCTTCGAGTGCGCGGGCGAGTTCGTGGGCGACGTCGGAGATCTGCTCGGAGTTGTGCCGACCGTCAAGAGCGGCGTAGAGGTGGATGCCCTTCGAACCTGAGGTCACCGGGTAGGTCGGCATGCCCATGTCCTCGAGGATCTCCCGGCACCAGGCGGCGACGGTGGCGCAGTCGGTGAGGTCGGTTCCCGGGCCGGGGTCGAGGTCGAGGACGAGGCGGTCGGGGTTGCGCGGCTGGCCGTTGCGGCCGAAGCGCCACTGCGGGGTGTGCAGCTCGAGGGCTGCGACCTGGCCGAACCACGCAAGTACGGCCGGTTCCTCGGCCACCGGATAGGTGTTGGTGCCGCTCTTGTGCTTGATCGTGCCGGTGGGGATCCAGTCCGGGGCCGAGTCCTCCAAGTCTTTGCGGAAGAAGGCATGTCCCGCCTCGGCGGCGGTGCCGACCCCGTCAACCCAGCGTTTGCGGGTGACCGGCCGGCCGGTGATCTGCGGGATGAGGACGTCAGCGACGGTGAGGTAATAGCGGATGACGTCGGCCTTCGTGGTGCCGGTCTCCGGGTAGAGGACCTTGTCGAGATTGGAGACGGTGAGCGTGCGGTCTCCGACCTGGAACTTCTTGCGAGCTGGCGCCATCGTGGTCCCTTTCTGCGTAGAATCCATGCTATGCGAGCAATATGGACCGGCGCCATCACCTTCGGGCTCGTGAACGTTCCCGTCAAGGCCTACAGCGCCACGGAGAATCACGACGTGTCCTTCCACCAGGTCCACGACGCCGATGGCGGGCGGATCCGCTATGAGCGGCGCTGCGAGGTCTGCGGTGAGAAGGTCGAGTACAAGGACATCGACAAGGCCTACGAGTCCGGTGACGACACCGTCATCGTCACTGATGATGACTTCGAGGCGCTGCCGGAGAGTGACAACGACGAGATCGAGGTCGTGCAGTTCGTCCCGACCGAGCAGATCGATCCGATCATGCTCGACCGCACCTACTACCTGGAGCCTGCAGCGAAGTCGCCGAAGTCGTATCTGCTGCTGCGCCAGGCGCTGGAGGACAGTGACCGGACCGCGGTGGTGACGTATTCGCTGCGGCAGAAGACCCGGCTGGGTGTCTTGCGAGTGCGCGGGAAGGTGCTCGTGCTGCAGGGCATGCTGTGGGCCGATGAGGTCCGCAGCGTCGACTTCAAAGGCGTGAAGTCGAAGGCGAAGATCAGCAGCAAGGAGAAGGAGCTCGCCGGCGCTCTGGTCGAGCAGTTCGCCTCGGACTTCACCCCCGAGGAGTTCGAGGACGACTACCAGGTCGAGCTGCGCAAGCTCATCGACGCCAAGCTGGAAGCCGGTGACACCCTCGACACCGAGGCGACCTTCGGTGAGACACCTGACGAAGCCGGTGAGGCCGACGGCGATGACGCGGACGTCGTCGATCTGATGGAGGCGCTGAAATCCTCGCTGGACCGCAGGCGCGACGGGTCGAAGCAGAAGTCGGGCGGGTCCTCGAGCGGCAAGAAGGCCGGTGGCAAGAAATCAGACGAAAAGAAGTCGGGCGGGAAGAAGTCTTCGAAGAAGAAGTCGGATTCGGCGAAGAGCGCATAAGCTTCTGATTCGGCGCGATCGCCCTTCCGCGCCGGCAGAAATCCGATAATGGCATCATGACGGACTTTGCACTGCAGCCACCGCAGCCGGCTCCTCTGCGAGGAGACGAACCATTCGACGGAATCGATGCAACGGTTCTCGACTTCTGGCGATACGCGCTGTCGAACTTGAGGGTGAACAACGTGCGCGGATACATCGCCGAGTTCCTCGTCTCTCGCGCGGTCGGCGCTGTCGGATCTCGAATCGAGTGGGACGCCTACGATGTGGTCACACCTGAGGGAACCACAATCGAAGTCAAAACATCCGCCTATGTCCAGGCATGGGAACAGCGCACAATCTCACGCATCAGCTTCAGCGGCTTGAAACGACGCATTTGGGACACCGCCTCCGGTCTGAGTCGCGAACAGACATACAACGCCGATATCTACGTGTTCGCAGTGCACACTGCACAGACGCACGAAGAGTACGACGCGCTCGCCGTCTCGCAATGGAAGTTCTACGTACTGCCCCGCCGCATCCTGCGGAAGCTCGGCTATTCGTCTATCAGCCTGCCGACGCTCGAACGGCACGCTGGTCAGGCCGTGCAGTACTCCGGCCTAGCCGAGGCGATCAGAACTACGGTCTGAGAACAGACCTGCCGGCGCCGCTTCCCACGGGCGACGCTAGCAGGAGCCTCGGGGCAGCGAACGGGGAAGCTGGCGCGATCGACAGACGGATAGACCGCGAAACCGGATTCGGTTTCAGTGAGGACCATGTCCTCACCTCCACGCCTCGGGCGAGTGAAAGCCCGCCCCAACCGCTGTGATAGAGCTCTTAGGCGTTGAGCACGTAGCGCAGAGTCTCGACGACCTGATCAGTCGTCTTGCACCAGGCTTGGGCACCGGCGTCCACTTCCTTGAGCGCATGGACGGTGTCTTCGTCGTGCAAGGTGATGTACGGGGTGCCCAGCGCCGCACAGTACCCGGCTTCGAAGGCGGCGTTCCACTGCTTGTACTTGTCGCCGAAGCGCACAACGACCATATCGCTGTTCTCGATGAGGGTGCGGGTGCGGATGGCATTGACCTTGGCTGACTGGTGATCGCGCCAGAACTGGCTGGGCGTCTCACCCAGATGGTCGCCGGCTGCATCGCTTGCGGGGTGATCGGTCACCGGTGCGGTGAACACGACGTCCAGACCGGCGGCCTCGGCACCTCGTTCGATCTCGTCCCGCCAGTCAGTGTGGATCTCGCCGGAAAGATAGACATTGAAGCTCATCGCTGCCTCCTGTAGAGAAATGCAGTATCCGTCAGCATCTTCAACCCTATCTCAGCGATGCGGTGGCCGGGTGGCTGAGAGCACCGGTCACAGTGTTGCGCAGAAGGAGATCACTTCCTCGAATCTGCGAACCGGGCGAGGACGTGGCAAGCGGTAGCTGCTGGCACCAGGATCGCGATGCCTGCTGCTGTGTCTCGCACGCTGATGTCGAGGCCGCAGCGTGCCAACTCCCTGCGAGCGTTGACTGTTCCCGGCAACATCACCAACACGGCTGAGACCACACCTGCGGTGTATCCGCGCTGGAGGATTGATGCGAGCAGATGTGTTCCCACGTGGGCTTCGAGCCCAGCAGCGACCGCCCGGTAGAAGCGAGAATCACCCGATTCTGCAACTCCTCGTGCGCATGCCGCCGGTGCCAGCAGCCCCATGAGACCAACAGCGATCTAAGACTGGCGCGGGGTCATACGCAGCTGCTGGATTCCAGTCTGAGCGGCAAGGCGCTCACAGGTCGCCGGAAACGCGAGTGCTTCCTCGACATCGTGCAGGAGCCACGCGCTGAACAGCGCTGCTGGCCCTTTCCACTTCACACCGCACCTCCAGCTCACGGCTGGTCTTCCGTCTACTGTGCCAGTCCTTCGCCCTCGGGCTGGACTGCCGCGCTGCCGATCGGGTCACCGTCGGCATTGAGTGCTTCGACAACGATGTGTTCGAACGACTGCGGTGACTCCCCCGAGCCCTCATCAGCATCATCGTCGCCGTTTCCGTCCGCGCCCTCCGGCAGTTCGATCGCCGTCTCAAAGCCAGTGCGCTCACTGGTGGCGACCTCGGAAAGCGTGGACGAATCGGCACCGACCAGCACGCGCCATGACTCGACTTCTGTCGCACCGTTCCAGCTGACATAGACACTCGTGACGCCATCCTCTGTCCGCGCGACGGCTGCGGGCGGTGCCGTGGGTGTCGCCGTCCACTCGTGGAAGTACGCGCGATAGTTCGAGTCAGCTGCCACGGTCCAGTCGCCGAGAACCTCCCCGTCCTGGGCGTACAGCGTCCATGACGGTAGGGCACCCCAGCCCAGCACGACGCGTCCGTTGGCCAGCTCCTGGAACGAGCCCTGGTTGGCTGCGATCCGATCAACTGGCGGCAGATACTCGGTGATGATCTCGATGGTCATCTCGTCGGTGTCGACGTCGAGGCGCAGCCCGCGCGAAGAGTCACCGCGTGTGGGTGCTGACTGGTTGTCGAACATCGTGATCGAGCCGTCAGCCTGACGTTCGATGTCATGCTGCCATGCGAAGTAAACGCCGTCACCAAGCTCGAAGTCGGACTCAGGCCCGCCGGCTGTCCAGTTCACCTCGCCGGATTCCCTGTCGAGGTTGTAGAAGGCGTGTGTGTTGCGCGCATTCACCAGCAGCGAACCGTCGTCATCGACGGTGGCGGAATTGCCGTGGAAGTAGTCGAAGGGCTTCTCCTCGGTTCCCGCGTCGTCTTCGAACTCGCGCTGGGTTTCGGTGACGGGGATATGGTCGAGTGAGCTCCAGTCGAACAGGACCTCGCCGGTTTCGAGGTCGATCTCCTGAACGACGCCGTCCCAGACTCAGCCGTCCGTCTCACCTCCGAACGCGGTGAGATCAGTCTGCTTCGGAACATAGGCGAGCACCAGCAGCGTGCCCTCCTCCGTCACCGTCGTCTCATGGAGATCGACCATGCGATGCGGCAGGTCCCCGCCGGTGCCCACACGGGCGATCTGCTCATACGAGTCATCGAGAATGACAACCTCTCCTTCGGCCAGCGGGGTATCGACCGTTCCCTCCCACCACGTGAGGACTTCCTGGCCCTGGTAGTCCTGGACGCGCAGATCCCACCCTGCGGTGTCGCCGTCCGGGTCGGAATCTTCCTCGATCCATACGGGCTCCCCGGCGCCGTCGACGATGAGCCGGCCGGACCAGATGCCTGTCTCCTGTGACTTCGGGCCGAGGAAGACATACTGGTCGATACCATTGACGCTCAGATCGAGAGGCTCACCCTCGATAGGCGGGGCGGTGAGGTCCGGGCGGCTCACATATTCCCTCAGCTCCACTGATGCGCTGTCCTCGCCATCCGTGCAGCCTGTCAGCGCTAGGGCGATGATCGATGCGGCCCCGATGGTTATGCGCGACCGGTGACGTGACGACGGGGTCATGAGATGTGCTTAGCTCCTCAGCACGCGCAGGGGAGGCGCGGCGTTCAGTGTGGCCGGCCTCAGGCATCGTTCCCGGCAGCGTTAAGTCCCCTACGACAACGCGCGACTGGTGGCACGGCACTGTGATCATGGACGTCTCAACAGGAGTATAGGTCGCATCCGTAAGGATCTGTGGGCAAAGACCTTTGACGTGCGTCGTTCTCGAACGAGCTCCATCAGATCGCCACCATGCAGATTCACGTGCCCCTGCAACGCCCTGGTCTGCAAAGTGCTGCCGGGATGTCCAGCAGGAATGGAACCGTGCCGATCCGCACTCGCAACCCACCGTCGAGACCTGTGAATCGCCCCGGGGATAATAGAGGCAGGGAGATTGGAAGAAGGAGATTCTCTCTTGCCAGTGAAATACACCGACGAACTTAAGGCTCGTGCCGTAGAGCTTGTCATCCATGCTCAGGCCGATCCGGAGACCGCGAACGGAGCCATCACCCGTGTCGCGAACGAACTCGGCCTTAGCAAAGAGACCTTGCGAGTCTGGGTGCGTAAGCACAAGGA
>NZ_JALXPM010000042.1:0-25703 GCF_025147615.1 Brevibacterium luteolum
GTGCGGATCAGTCCTGCTGGCCGGCCTGGCGTTCGGCGATCTCGACGACGTTGCGCAGCAGCAGCGCACGCGTCATCGGCCCGACTCCGCCGGGGTTCGGCGACAGCCAGCCGGCAACCTCGGCCACGCCTGGATCGACGTCACCGGTGATCCTGCCTTTGCCGGTCTCCTCGTCGACGACGCGGGAGACCCCGACGTCGAGGACGACGGCACCGGGCTTGACCGCCTCGGGCTTGACCAGGTGGGCCGAGCCGGCAGCGGCGACGATGACGTCGGCCTGCTGCAGCAGCTCATCGAGGTTCCGGGTGCCGGTGTGGGTCAGGGTGACCGTCGCGTTGTGGTCGCGGCGGGTGAGCAGCGAGCCGATCGACCGGCCGACGGTGACCCCGCGGCCGATGACGACGACGTGCTGGCCGGCCAGATCGATGCCAGCCCGGTCGATGAGCTCGATGACGCCGCGCGGGGTGCACGGCAGCGGCGAGTCGATCGGCCGGTTGACGTTGAGCATGAGCCGGCCGAGGTTCATCGGGTGCAGGCCGTCGGCGTCCTTGTCCGGGTCGATGCGCTCTAAGATCGCATCGGTGTCGATGTGATCGGGCAGCGGCAGCTGGACGATGTAGGCGGTGCACTCGTCATCGGCGTTGAGCTCGTCGATGACCGCTTCGAGGTCTGCCTGGCTGATGTCCTCGGGCAGGTCGCGGCGGATCGAGCGGATGCCGACCTGCTCGCAGTCGCGGTGCTTGCCTGCCACGTACGACTGGGAGCCGGGGTCCTCACCGACGAGCACTGTGCCGAGCCCGGGCGTGTGCCCGGACTCGGCCAGGGTGCGCACCCGTGAGGCGAGTTCATCCTTGATGTCCTTGGCTGCTGCCTTGCCGTCGAGTCTCTGCGCTGTCATCAGTACTGGTTCAGTCCTTCGTAGAGCGGGAAGTCCGCGGTCAGCTTCGCCACCCGGGCCTTGAGGGCGTCCACGTCCGGGCTGGGCTTGAGCGACTCGGCGATGATGTCAGCGACCTCGGTGAACTCGTTCGCGCCGAAGCCGCGGGTCGCCAGGGCCGGGGTGCCGATGCGCAGACCGGAGGTGACCATCGGCGGGCGCGGGTCGAAGGGCACCGCGTTGCGGTTGACGGTGATGCCGACCTCGTGGAGGAGGTCCTCGGCCTGCTGTCCGTCGAGGGCGGAGTTGCGCAGGTCGACGAGTGCAAGGTGGACGTCGGTGCCGCCGGTGAGGACGGAGACGCCAGCGGCGGCGACATCGGATTCGAGGAGGCGCTCAGCGAGGATCTTCGCACCTTCGACGGTGCGTTCCTGACGCTCCTTGAACTCCTCGGTGCCGGCGAGTTTGAACGCCACGGCCTTGGCGGCGACGACGTGCATGAGCGGTCCGCCCTGCTGGCCGGGGAAGACCGCCGAGTTGAGTTTCTTGGCGTGCTCGGGGTCGCGGGAGAGGATGAAGCCCGAGCGCGGGCCGCCGATCGTCTTGTGCACCGTTGAGGACACGACATCGGCGTGCGGGACCGGGTTGGGGTGCAGGCCGGCGGCGACGAGGCCGGCGAAGTGGGCCATGTCGACCCACAGGGCAGCACCGACCTCATCGGCGATCTCGCGGAAGGCGGCGAAGTCGAGCTGGCGGGGGTAGGCCGACCAGCCGGCGACGATGACCTTCGGGCGGCTGGCGAGCGCCTGCTCGCGGACCTTGTCCATGTCCACCCGGTAGGTCTCAGGATCGACTTCGTAGGCCGAGACCTCGTAGAGGCGGCCGGAGAAGTTGATCTTCATGCCGTGGGTCAGGTGGCCGCCGTGGGCGAGGCTGAGGCCGAGCAGACCGTCGCCGGCGCGGGCGAAGGCGTGCATGACAGCGGCATTGGCCGAAGCACCCGAGTGCGGCTGGACGTTGGCGTACTCGGCGCCGAAGAGGCTCTTGGCCCGGTCGATGGCGAGGTTCTCGGCGATGTCGACGGCTTCGCAGCCGCCGTAGTAGCGGCGGCCCGGGTAGCCCTCGGCGTACTTGTTCGTCAGCACCGACCCCTGCGCCTGCAGCACTGCAGTGGGGACGAAGTTCTCCGAGGCGATCATCTCGAGCGTGCCGCGCTGGCGGTCGAGCTCCTGGTCGAGGACGGAGGCGATCTCCGGGTCGATCTGATCGATCGAGGCGTTCATGGTCGACGCATCGTTCATTCCGGCGGCTCCTTGCAAGACGGGAATATATGGGATTCGATAGCGGGCGGCCCGGCTCCACCGCCGGCATGGTGCTCGCCAGAGACCACTCTAACAGCCGCAAACCGCCGCACGGCGGGCGTCTCATCCACACGTCCACCGCCGTATCAGCACACGCGCCCAGCGCCCGAGGCCGGGGTCGAACGCCGGCGCGCGCACGCGCCTGCCTACACTTATGAGCTATGCAGACCCCCGCCTCGCCCAGCACGCCCGCCACCGCAGTTCCAGCCGCCAGCCCAGCCCCTGCCTCGGGAGCGGACACGGCACCCGAATGGGTGCTCTCGATCGCCTGCCCCGACCAGGGCGGCATCGTCCACGCCGTGTCCGGGATGCTCGTCGGCATCGAGGCGACGATCACCGAATCCCAGCAGTTCGGCTCCCCGGACACCCACCAGTTCTTCCTGCGGATGCAGTTCCGCACCCACACCGGCGAGGACGGCATCCGGGCAGCGCTGGCCCCGGTTGCTGAGCGGCTGAACATGTCCGCTGAGCTGCACCGGGCCGATCGGAGGCTGCGCACGCTTGTCATGGTGTCGAAGGCCGGGCACTGCCTCAACAGTCTGCTGTTCCACACCGGTTCCGGGGCGCTGCCGATCGACATCGCGGCAGTGGCCGGCAACCACGAGGTGCTCGCCCCGATGGCCGAGCACGCCGGGGTGCCCTTCCACCACATCCCGGTGTCTGCTGAGACGAAGGCCGACGCTGAGGCGGAGCTGCTGCGGCTGGTCGATGAGCTCGACATCGAACTCGTCGTGCTCGCCCGCTATATGCAGATCCTCTCCCCTGCCCTGTGCGAGCGGATGGCCGGGCGGATCATCAACATCCACCATTCCTTCCTGCCGAGCTTCAAGGGCGCCCGCCCCTACCATCAGGCCCACGACCGCGGGGTCAAGATCATCGGTGCGACCGCCCACTACGTCACCGATGACCTCGATGAGGGCCCGATCATCGAACAGGACGTCGTGCGCGTCGAGCACCGCCACACCCCGGCCCAGTTCATCCGCTTCGGCCAGGACGTCGAGACAGCTGTGCTCTCGCGCGCTGTCGGCTGGCATGCCGAGGGCCGGGTGCTGCTCGACGGGCACCGCACCGTCGTCTTCGACTGAACCCGGCCACCGCCTCGGGAGCGGGCCCGGCCACCGGCACGTTGCTGGGATGTTGCCGAACGATCACACGCAGACCCTGCCGCTGGTGCGTGTGGAGCCATAGATTGGCCCTATGAGCAACCTCAACAGCGACGACGCCCTCCGCCAGCCGGTGATCAAGCGCGGGCCGGTCAACCTCGCCCGGCAGGCACTGCTGCGGCTGACGAACCTCGGGCTGACAACCGCCTACACCGCCTACCGGGCGCATCCGGCGCTGTGGCGGCTGACCGCCCGGAACTACCGGCCGGGCCTGGAGCGCTTCGCCAATCTCAACGCGTGGATGATCTGCCAGCAGGCCAGCCTCGATGTGCCGGCCTATCAGGACCATCTGGTCGCCAACGACTACGCGTTCCGGTGGTGGGACCTCGACAGCTACCCGCAGACCTCGAAGTCCGGGTATGTCAGCGCATATTCCGAGGAGGACCGGTGCTGGAACGGCCGCATCGACATGGTCGGCACCGTCGTCGACGAATCCTCCGGCTCCTCGGGCACCCCGTACAACTGGATGCGCTCGAAGAAGGAGCTGGCGACCGTGCACAAGAACGTCGCCGGCTATGTCACGTTCCTGTTCGGATCCGAAGACCTCTTCTGCATCAACGCCTTCTCGATGGGCGCCTGGGCGACCGGCACGAACACCGGCCTGGCGATGGCGAAGGTCGCGATGGTGAAGAACACCGGCCCGGACCTGGAGAAGATCCTCGACACGCTGCGCCATTTCGGCCCCCAGCACACGTATCTCATCAGCGCCTACCCCCCGTTCCTCAAACACCTCGTCGACCGGATGGACGCCGAGGACCCCGAATACTGGGATCAGTTCACACTCAACGGGTTCGTCGGCGGGGAGGCGATGACCGAAGGGCTGCGCGACTATGTGCAGAAGCGCTTCGAGCGCGTCTACTCCGGATACGGCGCCTCGGATCTGACGATCGGGATGGCCGGTGAGACCGATGTCGCCGTTGAGATCCGTCGCGAACTCACCCGCAACGACGCCTTCCGTGCGGCACTGCTCGGCGAGGGTGAGGACCGCACGCCGATGATCTTCCAGTACAACCCGCTGGAGACCTTCCTGGAGACCACCGACGACGGGGAGCTCGTCGTCACGATCAACTCCGCCTCGGTCATGAGCCCCAGGCTGCGCTACAACATCGGCGATGAAGCAACCCTCATCGACTTCCCCGACATGGTCGCCATCACCCGCCAGTTCCCAGAGCTAGCCTCCCGGCTGTCGTCGGCGTTCCGCCGGCAGGGGATGCGGCTGCCGTTCGTGCTGCTCTACGGCCGAGCAGATTCGACGATCTCGTACATGGGCGCCAACATTTACCCGCTCGATGTCGAGAACGGCCTGTACCGCGATGAGCGCTTCGCCGGGCTCATCGAGTCCTTCCGCATCGAGCTGCGCGACCACGGCGAGCTGGAGGTCCGCCCGGCCCTGCATGTCCAGCTGCGCGACACCGACGAGGCCCGCGCGCTCACCGACGGCGAGCGCACCGCGATGACCGCGGCCCTCACGTCCGGGGTGCTCGACCACCTGACCGAGGTGTCCCGGGACTTCAAGCAGTCCCTGGAAGAGGACCCCTCGGCCGCGGAAATCCACCTCGAGCTTCACGACCACGGCACCGGCCCGTTCACCGGCGGGCAGACGAAGATCAAGAACGTCTACCTCATGACGGAGGACTGACCATGCGCACAACCGACTTCTCCCACACCCCGCCGCAGGGCCGGGCCGGTTCGGTGTTCCTCGGCTGCAACGAATACCGCTCCTCGCTCGCGATGGCCGACCAGATCCGCCGCTGGCCCAAGCTCGCCCGGGCGCTCAAGCGCGCGCCGGGCTACCTGTGGCATCGCAGCTACTACGAGTTCCCCAAACGCATCGGGCTCATCGTCGCCTTCGAAACCCAGGACGACCTCATGCGCTTCGCCCGCACGCACGAGCACCACGAGATCATGCGCTGGCTGGTGGGCCGCGGCGATGAGTCCCCGGCCCGCGGCGGGTTCATCCGCATCCTCACCGCCGAGGACTGGGGATACACGAACGGGATCTTCCGCGCCGAGGACGCTTCCACCGGGATGATCGACCGGTTCTCCCCTGTGGCCGGTGAGACCGCCGCCGAGGCGCCGGCGACCGTGGGTGCAGGCTCTCAGCTGGGTGCCGGTCGCTGATGCTCATCACCGTCTCCGAAGTCTCCACCCGGGCTGAGCTGCGCGAATTCCTCGACTTCTCCGCCACGCTGGCAGCCAGCCAGGGTGGGGCCGATCACTGGGTGCCGCTGCTGCGCTCTGATATCACCGCCTGGTGGACCGGCCGCTCCTGGTTTCCCGATGTCACCCTGCTCATCGCCAAGGATCCCGGCGGCCGAGTCGTCGGACGCACCATCGCCCACCGGTATCCGGCACTCGATGAGCGGCTCTCAGGCCGGCTTCGCCGCAGGCTGACCCCACCTGAGGTGCAGGCAGACGTCGTCCACGACTGGCAGCACCGGCAGGTGCGCGCCCAGCTGTTCGGCGCTACCGAGTTCGAGACCCCGGAGGCTGCTGAGGCGCTCTTCGCCGAGCTGGAGGCCCGCGCGCAGGCGGCCGGCTGCACCCACCTGTTCGGCCCGGTGTCCCTGCTGCCGAACGAAACCGGCGGTGTGGTGGTCGCCGGGCACCAGCATCCCGGCTTCTTCGACACCGCCTGGAATACTGCGGCCACTGCTCACATCTATGAGGCGGCCGGGTTCCACCGTTGGGGCGGCGGACACACATGGGAGGTCGAGCTCGCCGATGTCCCTGCCGCCCGGGCCACGGCACCGACTGAGAAGGAGTGTGCTGCCGCCGGCGTGCGCATCTCCGCGCCCTCCCGGCTCGGGCTGTCCCGCGCCTTGAACCGCATCCAGCCGACGATGAACGCCGCCTTCGACGGGCTGGCCTACTACACGCAGATCTCGAACACCCAGTTCGCCTCCCAGACCCAGGGGCTGGCCATGCTCATGGACCCCGGCCTCATCGTCACCGCCGAAGACGTTGATGCCGGGCCAGGCGACCCGCCGGCGGCGTTCATCCTCACCGTCCCCGACCCGGTCAACGTGCTGCGGGCCACCGGCGGACGGCTCAATGCCAGGGCTGCCGGGTTGCTGGCGCGCGAACAGCTCACCGGGCGCACCGCCTCGGGCACGGGGCGCGACGCGGTGCTCATCATCCAGGCCGCCCACCCGGACGCGCAGGGCCGCGGGCTCGTCTCCCTGCTGGCGCGGAAGATGTACTCTGAACTCGTGCGCAAAGGCTACCGGCGGCTGCGCGTGACGTACGTCGGTGATGACAATCTCGGTTCCTCGGCCGTGCCCGGCAAGGCCGGCGGCCACTGGCTTCACGAACTCCGCTTCTTCTTCCGCGAGGTGCAGGCATGACCCGACCGCTGACCACCGAGACGATCGAGGGTCTCTTCGACATCGCCTCCCGCGCGCCGAGCGCCCACAACACGCAGCCGTGGCTGCCGCGACTGCTCGAGATCACCGGGGCCGGGGCCAGAATCCGGGTGCGCACCGACCCCGAGCGCACACTGCCGGTCGGCGACGAACACGGCGCGGACCTCGGCATGTCACTGGGCTGCTGGGTTGAGGCCTGTGCGATCGCCGCAGCAGAGGAGGACCTGCGGCTGCGTGAGCTCACGGTCACCGGTGCGCGGCATGACGTGACGATCACGTTCCTGCTGACGCCCGCTGGAGCCGAGCCGGCGGGCGGTGCGGCGCCCGTGGCCGATGCGGCGGAACCTTCCGATGCGGAGGTCTCGGCGGGGTTCTCGGTTGCTGAGGTGCTGACCCGGCAGGTTGATCGCGGCCGGCTGCGCCGCGACACCGCCGCAGTCGAGGCAGCGGTGGCCGAATATGCCGCGCTGCGCCCGCAGGCGATCCTCGATCGCACCGCCCACGGTGAGGTGCACCGGCAGGAGGTCGATGACCGGATCTCGGGCATCGTCATCGCGCAGGTGCCAGAGGCGATCTGGGTCAAGGCCGCCCGCTATGCGCAGTCGGCGCCGTTCGAGCCGCGGGAGGCCTTCGATGAGACGCTGCGCTGGCTGCGGCTTGACGACCGCGATCCCCGCTATCAGGAGGACGGTCTGACGGCTGAGACGCTGCGGCTGCCGCGCCGGACCTCCCGGCTGGCAGCCCGCCTGCTAGGCGGCGATGAGGCCCCGGATGAGGCGCGCGACCGGCTGCGCGACATGCTCGTGACTGCTGGTGCCTGGTCGACGATGCTGCCGACGTTCATCGCCCGCCGCGCCCCGGACCGGCTGGCGCTGGCGATCGAGGCCCGGCATCCCAGTGAGGTCAGCGCCGAACGCTGGGTGCTGCTGGGCCGGGAGCTCATGCGGCTGTGGCTCGTCTTCGCCCGTCACGGGCTGCGGGTCTCAGTCGAGTCGCAGCTCAAGGACGTGCAGCTGCCGGCGGCGATGCTCGCCGATGTGCTGCGCCGCACCGCCCCGGCCCGCAACGGCGGGAAGCCGGTCTACCAGCCCTTCACCACTTTCTCGGTGGGACGGTCGACCGGCCCCGTGCCCCGCTCACCGCGGCTGCGCTGAACGGGTCACTTCTTCTTCCTGCGCCGGCGCCGGTCGCCGGCGATCTTGCGCGTCACCGCACTGACGGCGGCACCGAGCAGGGTGCTGGCCAGGCCGACGAGCAGTGCCCGGCCCTCCTGCGGCGAACGGCCCTGCTGCTTGCGCTTCTTCTTG
This sequence comes from Brevibacterium luteolum, assembly GCF_025147615.1. NCBI lineage: Bacteria > Bacillati > Actinomycetota > Actinomycetes > Micrococcales > Brevibacteriaceae > Brevibacterium > Brevibacterium luteolum. The sequence continues at coordinate 8,074 of NZ_JALXPM010000042.1, forward strand.
TTCCTCGGTGACATGTGCGCTCCTTTCCGGATGCGGCCTGCTCGCGATGGCAGGCCGACTTGCGTCAATGTCCCTTGATGGTAGCGCCTGGCCCTGACGATCCGTCCAGCTGACCGCACCTGCGGCCCGAATGCACTGCAGGCCCGGAACCTCAGCGGTTCCGGGCCTGCGATGCTCAGCGTGACGTTGCAGGACGCTCAGCGACTCACTTCTCGTCGTCTGTCTTCTCGACGTCCTCGGCCTTCTCGGCGTCGTCAGCCTGCTCAGCGGCTTCCTGTGCCTCGTCGTCCTGCGCACCGGAGGTGACGTCCTCTTCGACCTCGGGGGTCTCGTCGTCACCGGCGGTGTCCTCGGCCTTGGTGTCCTCGGCCTTGGGCTCATCGGCAGCGGCGGCCTTGGTGGTCTCCTCGGCCTCCCTCACCGTGGCCTGCTTCGGCGAGTAGGCCTCGAGCACGAGCTCGATGACGGCCATCGGGGCGTTGTCGCCCTTGCGCGGACCGATCTTGGTGATGCGGGTGTAGCCGCCCGGACGCTCGGCGACAGCCGGAGCGATCGAGGTGAACAGCTCGTGGACGACGGACTTGTCGCCGATCTGCTGCATGACGCGGCGGCGAGCAGCCAGGTCACCACGCTTGGCGAAGGTGATGAGGCGCTCGGCGACCGGACGCAGGCGCTTGGCCTTCGTCACCGTCGTGGTGATGGACTTGTTCTCGAAGAGCTGGGACGCCATGTTGTTCAGCATCGCCCGCTCGTGCGCCGGGGAGCCGCCGAGGCGGTTGCCCTTGGTAGGCGTAGGCATTGTTTATCTCCTTGAAATCTCTGTTCGGTCAGCCGCTCAGTACTGCTCGTCGTCGACGTAGCTCATCTGTTCGCCAGCCTCGCCGTAGCCCGCCGGGCTGTCCTTGAGGCTGAGTCCGAGCTCGTTGAGCTTGGCCTTGACTTCGTCGATGGACTTCGAACCGAAGTTGCGGATGTCCATGAGGTCTGCTTCGCTGCGGGCGACCAGTTCTCCGACGGTGTGGATGCCTTCGCGCTTGAGGCAGTTGTAGGACCGGACCGTGAGGTCGAGGTCCTCGATCGCCAGAGCGAGATCGGCGGCCAGGGCAGCGTCCACCGGCGAGGGGCCGATGTCGATGCCTTCGGCTTCGACGTTGAGCTCGCGGGCCAGGCCGAAGAGCTCGACGAGGGTCTTGCCGGCCGAGGCGACCGCGTCGCGCGGGGCGATCGACGGCTTCGTCTCGACATCGACGATGAGACGGTCGAAGTCGGTGCGCTGTTCGACACGGGTGGCTTCGACCTTGTAGGTGACCTTGAGCACCGGCGAGTAGATCGAGTCGACCGGGATCCGGCCGATCTCGGCGTCGGCGTTCTTGTTCTGCGCAGCGGAGACGTAGCCGCGACCGCGCTCGATGGTGAGCTCCATGTCGAGGCGGCCGTCTTCGTTGAGCGTGGCGATGTAGAGCTCGGGGTTGTGGATCTCCACACCGGCCGGGGCCGAGATGTCCTCAGCGGTGACCGTGCCCGGGCCCTGCTTGCGCAGGTAGGCCACGACCGGCTCGTCGAACTCCGAGGACACGACGAGGGACTTGAGGTTGAGGATGAATTCGGTGACATCCTCCTTCACTCCGGGCACCGTGGTGAACTCGTGCAGCACGCCATCGACGCGGATGCTCGTAACCGAGGCACCGGGGATGGACGAGAGCAGGGTCCGACGCAGCGAGTTGCCGAGGGTGTATCCGAATCCGGGCTCGAGCGGCTCGATGACGAAGCGCGATCGATTGGCTGATACAGCCTCTTCCGTGAGCGTGGGGCGCTGTGCAATGAGCACGTGGGCTTCCTTTCAGCGAGCATCCGCTATATGACGCTCGCATGCACTAGTTGAGTAAGTCAGTACTCGTAACGCTTGCGGGTGGTGGACAGTGCTTCCGGTCCCCCGTGCCCGAGGCGGGGCTCACCTGCCAGCAGGCGGCCCGCCTCGGGAGCGGGGAACCGGAGAGACTCAGCCGCGGCGGCGCTTCGGCGGGCGGCAGCCGTTGTGCGGCGTCGGGGTGACGTCCTGGATGGTGCCCAGCTCGAGGCCGGCGGCCTGGAGCGAGCGGATCGCGGTCTCGCGTCCCGAACCCGGGCCCTTGACGAAGACGTCGACCTTCTTCAGGCCCATCTCCATGGCGCGGCGGGCAGCGGACTCAGCGGCCATCTGCGCGGCGTACGGGGTCGACTTGCGCGATCCCTTGAATCCGACCTCACCGGCGGAAGCCCAGGAGATCACAGCTCCTGTGGGGTCGGTGATCGAGACGATCGTGTTGTTGAACGTGGACTTGATGTGGGCCTGGCCGTTGACGATGTTCTTCTTATCGCGACGACGCGGCTTGCGCACTGCTCCTGCGCGTGACTTGGGAGGCATAGATCTCAAACTCCTGATCGAGGGTGTTCGGTGAAAGCGGGATTACTTCTTCTTACCGGCGACCGTGCGCTTCGGGCCCTTGCGGGTGCGAGCGTTGGTCTTGGTGCGCTGACCGCGCACCGGCAGGCCGCGGCGGTGGCGCAGGCCTTCATAGCAGCCGATCTCAACCTTGCGGCGGATGTCTGCGGCCACTTCGCGGCGCAGATCGCCTTCCACCTTGAACGTTCCCTCGATGTAGTCGCGCAGCTGCACGAGCTCATCATCGCTGAGGTCCTTGACGCGGGTGTGCGGGTTGATCCCGGTCTCGGTCAGGGTCTGGCTCGCACGAGTGCGGCCCACACCATAGATGTATGTCAGGGCGACTTCCACGCGCTTCTCACGCGGGAGGTCGACTCCGGCAAGACGTGCCATAAGTTCTTACTCCGTATTTTCGTTTCGAAGGTGCTTGCTCAGACCTGTCCCGAGGTGTCCCGGGTCCCCGGCCTCCGAACCGGGGGTATCGTCCTGCTGCCTGTCAGGCTGGGCCTGGCCTGCCGCAGGGGGCGAGGTCTGCTTGGGTGTGGTGCTCGCAGCTGCTTACAGCAGGAGCGAACGGGAGTCTGCGTAAAGTGAGCGATCAGCCCTGGCGCTGCTTGTGACGCGGGTTGTCGCAGATCACCATGACACGGCTGTGACGCCGAATCACCTTGCACTTCTCGCAGACCTTCTTGACGCTGGGGTGAACCTTCATCGTGAGTCCTTCTTGCTGACTGCGAAAACCCCAGGAGGCTTCCTGGGGGCGACGCAGAGTAGCGGTCGAAAAGATCTGTTACTTGTACCGGTAGACGATGCGACCGCGGGACAGATCGTAGGGAGAGAGCTCCACCACGACGCGATCCTCGGGGAGAATGCGGATGTAGTGCTGGCGCATCTTTCCGGAGATGTGCGCCAGAACCTTGTGGCCGTTGGTCAGCTCCACCCGGAACGAGGCGTTCGGGAGTGCTTCGACAACGGTTCCTTCGATCTCAATGACCCCTTCTTTTTTGGCCATATCGTTCGTCAACCCCATTTTCCCGCAGACATGCTGCGTTCGTTCGTGTCTCAAGCCCGCTTCGGCTGCCCGGGTGGGGCCTGATTCGACCGGCAGTCCTGACCCGGAGTGTCCGGTTCCGCACAGTTCACCGGATGGGCTAAGCTACCCGGAGAAAGACGGAACTGGCATGTCCAGAGGTCACAGACCAATCCACTACTCTACACGAAACCGTGTGTTCGTGCCACTCATTTCTGCGCCTGCGACTGCGCCCTTCCTCACGCCCGCCGATGCCGCCGCGCTCAATGCCGAGCTGTCAGGCGAGCCGGATTCCCGCTTCAAGCTTCTCCCCCGCCTGCTGCGGCGGGCCGGCTTCTATCACCACCGCGCCACCCGCGCTGTGGAGGCGCTCATTCCCGCATCCGCACCCGAGGCGGCAGCCGCCCTGGCAGCGCTGCCCGCCTTGGAGCCCCGGGCTCGCGGCACGCAGCATCTCGACGTCCGTGTCGACGTGCCCACCGATGAGACCGGCCGGGTGATCGAGACGTCTGTTGAAGTGCAGCAGGGCAGGCTGGGCGACTGCTGGTTCGCCGCGGCCCTCGCCGCCTGCGAGCACACCCGGCCCGGTTTCACCGCCTCGCTCATCGAGTCGCTTCCCAATGGGCTCATCCAGGTGCGACTGCGCACCGGGCTGCGGACCCGGACTGTGACGATCTCCCCGTTCGTGCCCGCCCGCCACCGCGCCGGGGACTCCCGGGGCCGGGCGAATCTCGCCAGCCTTGTCGAGAAGGCCGCCGCGGTCACCTTCGGGCGCGGCACCTACACCGGGATCGAGCACGGCTTCTCCGGCAACGCCTTCTATCTGCTCACCGGTCAGGTCACCCCTGCCCGCCCGGTTCCCCGGCTGGCAACTGTGCGGACCTGGCTGGAGGCCGGCCGGCCGGTGGTCGCCTCCACGCTGCTGCGCTGGAAGCCGGCCCGGCTCATTCCACGTGAGGATGATCCCGGCCGGCAGATCGCTGTCATGAACGGGCACGTCTACGTCGTCTGCGGCATCGCTCGGGTCGATGAGGACGGCCGGCCGCTGCCGGACGGTGCAGGCCCGCTGCGCATCCATCTGCGCAATCCGCTCGGCGGCGCTGACCCGCGACCGGGCTCCCGCCATCCGCGGCGCACCGACCTGTACCTGTCGGAGGCGCAGTTCCGGCGGATCTTCCTGTCAGTCAACGTCGGGCCGATACTCACCGACGCCTGACAACGGCGCTGTTCCCCTGCTGCGGGGCTCACGCGCCCGGCCGATTCCAGACACGCCACAGGGGCGGCCTCCGAAGAGGCCGCCCCTGTGGATCGCTCACCGTGAACTGTGCGGTTCAGGTGTCAGCTGGTCACTCAGCTGTCCGAGGGGACTCGGCGCGACTTGTACAGTGCTGCGGAACCGCCGCCGATGAGGGCGAGGATGAGCAGCAGGTACGGCATGATCTCAGCACCGGTGCGCGGAAGCTTGCCGTCCTTGTCGGCATTCTTGTCGCGACCGCCGTCCTTCTTGCCCTTGCCGTCGTCGTCCGATCCCTTGTCGTCCTTGTCGGTGTCGCCACCGCCGTTGGAGTCATCGTCGTCATCGCCCTTGGGCTTGTCATCGCTCATGACCTCGAGGAAGTCAGTGGCGACGACATCGCCGGCGGCGTTGACGAGGGTGACCTCGTACTTGCCGGGCTCGGCGTCCTCCGGGACGGTGAACTGACCGGCGGCGTTGCCGCCGTTGTCCATCGTGCCCTCAGCGACCTTCTTGCCGTCGAAGGCGACGGTGTAGTCATCGACATCGTCCTGGTGCTCAGCGGTGTAGAGCAGCTTCTCACCAGCGTGTGCCTTGTCAGTCGAGATCGAGAAGCCAGACGAGCGGAACGTCTCGACCTTGCACTGGGTCGTGAGCGTCACGTCGTTGCCGCGATCATCCTTGACGGTGTCGGGCTTGTCGAGCTTCTTGCCGTAGTCGCCGTCCTCAGGTACGTCACCGTTGATGAGGAAGTCATTGACGGTGTCGTCGACGCAGGTCATGTTCGGGTCGCGCTTCATGTACGAGGTGTGCGAAGCACCCGAGGCCGACAGCAGGGTGCCGTCGATGACGCGGGCGAGCTTGACGCCAGCCGGGTACGGGGTGGCCGAGTCATGCGTCGTCGAGACGACGAGGATGTTCGGCACCTTCGTCAGCTTCTCCGGAGCGGGCAGGGTGCCCTTGAACTGCCAGAAGTCGCAGTAGTCGTACTCACCCGGAGTCTTCGACGAACGCTGGAACGGAGCAGCCTTGTCGTAGCGCTCAGCGAAGTCACGTGCCTTCTCGATGTCAGGCATGTCACCGTAGCTGTTGGCATCGGTGCAGCGGATGTTGGTGAACGCCTGGAGCATCGGCGCGTAGTGGCCGTTCTCGTCGCGGTCGTTGTAGCTGTCGGCCAGCTGCATGAGCATGCCGGCGGTCTCACCCTGCTTGAGCTCGGCGAGGCCGTAGGCCAGCTGCGGCCACAGTGTCTCGGAGTACAGTGCCTGGAAGACACCGGTGCGGCCGTCAGCGAAGGAGACCATCCGCTCGTCGTTCGGCTGTCCGGTCGGCAGCGGCTTGGACTCAAGCGTCTGCAGCAGCTTGGCGTTCGCATCGGTGAGCTGATCGACGTCGTCGACGCCGTCGCCGAGTGCGCAGCTGAAGGTCTCGTCCGCGATCGGGCTGTCGCCGAAGACCTCAGGCCACAGCTCGCCCCAGGTCTTGTTCTGCGCGCCCTTGGCGGTGCAGTCCTTGGCGAACTGTTCGAAGGTGTTCTGGAAGCCAGCACCCTGGTTGATGGTCTTGTCTTCGTCATCAGCCGGATCGTCGTCACTTTGCATGACCTTGTCGGAGGCGGCGTTGATCGCCTTCATCGCAGCCAGCTCGTCGACCTTGCCGGGATCGACGACACCGTCGAGGACGAGGCGTCCGACGTTGGCCTGGAACTTCTGCGAGTAGACGTATCCGAGGCGGGTGCCGTAGGAGAAGCCGATGAAGTTGAGCTTCTCATCACCGAATGCCGAGCGCATGAGGTCCATGTCGCCGACAGCATCCCAGGTGCCCAGGTGCTGCATGAGCTTCTTCTGCCCACCCTCACCGAGCTCGAAGGCCTTTCCGGTGTTCTCGAAGCAGTCATTGGCAAACCGCTCGGTCTGGTCCTTGAGTGCTTCTTCGACTTCCTCGCGGGTCTCCTTGCCGTGCGGGTTGGACTCGCGGTCCTTGTCGATCTGCTCGTCAGAGGAGCACTGCGAGAACGGCATCGAGGTGCCGGTGCCGCGCGGGTCGAAGCCGAGCATGTCGTATTCGGCTGCCAGGTCGGGCTCGTAGAGCGCACCGGCGACCGAGAGCGTCATACCGGAGCCGCCCGGGCCGCCCGGGTTCCACAGCACGGTGCCGCGCGGATTCTTGTTTTCGACGAACGTGCCGTCCTCGACCTTGCCGGCCTTGACCTTCATGACCGAGACAGCGATGTTGCCTGCGCTCGGGTCCTCGGCGTCGATCGGCATGATGACGTAACCGCACTCAGGTGCGCGGCCGATCCGCTCTTCGAAGTTGGGCTGGCCGAGCTTCTTGCAGTTCTCTGCTGAGAGGTTGAGCGCCTGGCCGTAGTGCTTCTCCAGGCCCTTCGGGACGTTTCCGGTGCTCTTGCCACCGGGGGCCGGCTCGGGGATCTCGTAGGTGCCGTCGCCGTCTTCGTCGAACAGCTCCTTGGCCAGCTCGGGGTAGTACTTGTCGAGACCGTCTTCGCGATCCGTCGTGAGGTCCTTGCCCTCCGGGTCATTGGCCTCAGGGCTGTCACCGGTCTCAGGCGCCTCTGCGCCTTCCTTCTCCTCGACGGTGAAGGTCTTGTCGGAGTTCATGAGGTTCTCGTCGCCGCCGGTGATCGCGTAGGTGCCCGGTGCGAGGTCCTCGACTTCAAGGGTTTCCTCTGCCGTCCCGTCTTCCCCGATCGTGACGTCAGTGTCGGTGCCTTCGACGATTTCGTTGTTCTGGGCGTGCTTGAGCCTGAGGGTGAGGACATCGCCGGCGTCGCCCTTGACGGTGACCGGGATCTCGAGGGTCTCTGCTTCGGCCATGGTCGTCTCGCCGGTGTAGGCGATGGTGAGCTTGTCGACCATGTCGGTGGGGTTCGTCGTCGATTCGGGGGCCGTCTGGGGCGCGCTCTCTGCCGGCTGCGACGGTGCAGCAAGGACAGAGGTGCCGAATCCAAGGGTCATCGCCAGAGTCACAGTCGTAGCGACGCCGGCGGTGCGCATTCTGCGCAGCGCCGGCGGTGTCTGTCTTGAATCAGTCATACCCGAGAGCCTATGGCGAAAAGTGTGCGATTTGTGACCTTCCTCTCATACTTTTTGGAGGTGCAGGCAACACCGCTGGTCAGCGCACTGACCTATGACGAAAGTAGTAGTGTTTTCCGCGCATCTGGAGACGGACTCCGCGGCTGGAGCCCGCGTTTTCGGCACGTGAGCAGTCAGCGCTAGGCTGGGTGCTGGCAATGACGCCGATGAGAGGACAGATCAGGTGAAGGAATACACGCCCGCGGAGCTCGTCGACCGCGGATCGGTCAAGTGGACGACATTCCCCGGAACGCTCGGAGCGTTCATCGCCGAGGCCGACTTCGGCACGGCACCCTGTGTGCACGATGCGCTCGAGGAGCTGACAGCCAAGGAGCTCTTCACCTACGCTCCGCAGGCGATGCACGCTGAGGCGCGCCAGGCCACGGCCGAGTTCCACGCCCGCCGCTACGGCTGGGACATCTCCCCCAACGACATCGACTTCGCCCCTGACGTCCTCTCGGCGCTGCTGGCCACGCTCGATCTGTTCTCGCCTGCACAGGCACCGGTCGTGCTGTTGACGCCGGCGTACATGCCGTTCTTCGTCGCTCCGGCCACCCGCGGCCGCGCCGTGCGTGAGGTGCCGCTCATCCGCACTGCCGATGCCTGGGAGATCGACTTCGAGGCTCTCGATGCCGCGCTGGAACCGGGTGCGGTGTTCCTGCACTGCAATCCGCACAACCCGGTCGGCAAGGTCTACACACGCCACGAGCATGAGCGGATCGCTGAGCTCATCGAGAAGAACGACGCGCGGGTGTTCTCCGATGAGATCCATGCCCCGCTCATCTTCGACGGCGCACAGCACACTCCCTACGCCACCGTGACCGAGGCGGCGGGCCGGCACACGATCACCGCAACCTCGTGTTCGAAGGCTTTCAATATCCCCGGGCTCAAGTGCGCGCAGGTGCTCTTCACCAACCCCGAGGACCGGGATGTCTACCGGGATCAGGCGCGTTTCGTCTCCGGTGCCGCAGCGAATCCGGGGCTGGTCGCCACCACAGCGGCCTACCGCGACGGCGATGAGTGGCTGGCCCAGTTCATCAACTACCTCGACGGCAACCGCACGCTCATGGCCGAGCTGGTCGAGAAGCATCTGCCGAAGGCGTCGTATCTCGTCCCGCAGGGCACCTACATCGCATGGCTGGACCTGCGTGCCTACGACATCGGCGAGGATGCCGCGGCGTTTCTGCGCGAGCACGCGAAGGTGGCGCTCACCAACGGCCAGGAGTGCGGTCGCGTCGGTGCTGGCTGTGTGCGCGTGAACATGGCGACCACCGCCCCGATCCTCACCGAGATCGTGGAGCGGGTTGCGCAGGCGTGTCAGCCGCGCTGATCGGCTCACCCCTGGGCACATATTCGATGAGATCAGCGCCGGAGGCCTGTTCGGCTGTCGCCTGCACGTCCTGGCGGTAGCGCCTTTCGAAGACGGCGCTGAGCCTGCCCATGAGCGCGCCGAGCTCGTGTTCGGGTCTCGGCCCATCGACGAGTTCGGCTGGCAGGTGCGGCAGCTGCATGAGCTCGGTTGAGGTGCGGTAGAAGACGTCGAAGAAGCGGTTGACGGGCACCTCTTCGCTTCGGGTTACGGTAGCGATGTCGGCTCTCAGTTCTGCGATGCGCTGCCAGGTATCGGCCAGCTGGAAGGCGATGGCGGCCATCTGCCTGGCCTCTGCCAGGTCGGCCGGAGTCCACCGGCCGGTCAGCACCCAGCTGTCCGATCCGATCTCCCCGACGGTCTTGAGCATGAGCTCGGCGGTGTCGGTCAGCCCGATGAGCACTCCGGGCCGCAGCAGCTGGAATTCGTGGTACCGGGCGGCGTAGAGCAGCCGGTCGCGCAGCCCGCGATCGGCTTCGGGGATCGAGTAGAACACGGCTCAGAAGTGCCCGTCGAACGGCGGGGGCTCAGAGCAGCCGCGGATGGTGTTGAACCGGCGCACGATCGCGGGGCCAGACGGTAGACCGTGTGCCGGCCGCGGCGTTCGGCCTGCAGGATCTCGCGGTCGTGCAGGCGTGTGATCTGGTTGCGGACGTTCGATGCACTCCAGCCGCGCTCAGTAAGCACTGCGGTGATGACGGTGCCGGGCACTGCGGCAGCGCTGAGGCTGCCGAACACGGAGACGACGTCGAAGCCGGCCCGGGTCACGCGATAGCGGTCATTCGCCACAGTTCTCCTCCGATTCGGGAGGTCTTGGCCACTTGCCCTTTCCTCACCCTACGGTGCAATCAACCGGAAATCGGGTATCTGAGGAGAAGAACTGCCATGGTGAAAGTCAAGCCCAAAGCACAGACCTCAATCTACCGAGGCCAGCACGCCGGGGCCGTCGCGCTCCTGGCTGCCTCAATTGCTGCGGTCGTCGCGTTCGCCGTCTTCATGATCGTCGGCTTCGGCATCGAGCGCACTGTGTTCTGGATGCTGGGCCTGGGAATCCTGACCTTCGGCGGCACCTATGTCGGTACGTTCCTCGGCAGTGGCGGAATCGTCGACAGGTCTGCTGCCGCTCAGGATCCGGCAGCCCACCGTCCGGCGGCCGGCTGACTAGCTGGACATCCGGGCACGGTGTTCCCGGTTGCTGGTCTCAGTCCTCCAGCGGCACCGGGGTGATGCCGTAGGGCGCCAGTCCCGCTGCTCCCCCGTCGGGTGCGGTGAGCACCCAGATGCCCTTCGAGTGCCGGGCGACGGCGTGCTCCCAGTGCGAGGCGTGCGAGCCGTCCTTCGTCACGACGGTCCAGTCGTCGTCCAGCACCTCGGTGGCAGCAGAACCGGCGGTGAGCATCGGCTCGATGCACAGCACGAGTCCGGGCTTGATCTTGGGGCCGAGCTGCTTGGCTGCGTAGTTGAGCACTTCGGGCTCCATGTGCATCTGGGATCCGATGCCGTGGCCGGTGTACTCCATGATGAGACCGAAGCCACGCGAGCGCTGTGTGCCGAGCGATTCGCTCAAGGCGGCTGCGCTGCCGAGATCGTCGACGGTCTCCTCGATCGCGGCACCGATCTCCCCGACGCGGGCGGCAGTGGCAAAGGCGGCGATGCCTGCCCACATGGATGCCTCGGTGACCCGGGAGAGCTCCCGGTCCTCGGCACTGGCAGCCTCTTCGCCCCCGACGAAGACCGTCATCGCAGAGTCGCCGTGGAATCCGCCGACGATCGCGCCCCCATCGATCGAGACGATGTCGCCGGCTTCGAGCACCCGGCCGCCGGGGATGCCGTGGACGATCTCCTCATTGACCGACACGCACAGCGTGCCGGGGAAGCCGTGATAGCCCTTGAAGTTCGAGCGCGCGCCGGCCTCGGCGATCGCGCGGGCACCGGCGGCGTCGACATCGGCGGTGGTGGCACCGGGCACACACGCCGCACGGGCGGCCTCCAGGGCCGCCCGTGTGACGAGACCAGCCTTGCGCATGGTCTTGATCTGTGCCGGGGTCTTGAGCTCCAGGCGCGGTCCGAACATCAGGTGTCGATGGCCTTGATGATGCGGTCGGTGATGGCGTCGACTTCGCCGAGTCCGTCGACCTGGCGCAGCAGGCCGCGCTCAGCGTAGATGTCAGTCAGCGGCTGGGTCTGCTCGGCGTAGACATCGAGGCGATGGCGGATGACGTCTTCGGTGTCGTCACTGCGGCCCTGCAGCTGGGCGCGGGCGAGCAGACGCTCGACGACCTCGTCGGTGTCGGCGGTGAGCTCGACGACGTGGTCGAGCTTCTCCCCCATGCCCTCGAGCATGCGGTCGAGTTCGGCGACCTGCGCCTCGGTGCGCGGGTAGCCGTCGAGCAGGAAGCCGGCCTGCGCATCATCCTGTCCGAGGCGGTCCTGGACCATCGAGTTGGTGACCTCGTCGGGCACGTACTCGCCGGCGTCCATGTACCGCTTGGCGGTCTTGCCGAGTTCGGTCTCTCCGGCGACGTTGGCGCGGAAGATGTCACCGGTCGAGATCGCCGGGATACCGAGCTTCTCGCTCAGCTTGGCGGCCTGGGTGCCTTTGCCGGCACCGGGCGGGCCGATGAGGATGATGCGTACGCTCATGTGCTTCCTTTCATAGGAGTGTGCCCCCATTCTACGACCGGCCAGCCGGCCGGTCCGGCGGCGGGGCACCTGGGCGCCCACCGCCTCGGGCACGGCAGCCCGGGCGGGCGCCGCAGCCCCGGCGATCAGCGCAGGAGGCCCTCGTAGTGGCGCTGCTGCATCTGCGAGTCGATCTGCTTGACCGTCTCGAGGCCGACGCCGACGACGATGAGGATCGAGGTGCCGCCGAACGGGAAGTCCTGGTTCGCGCCGATGAGGACAAGCGCGATGAGCGGGATCATCGCGATGACCGCAAGGTAGAGCGAACCGGGGAAGGTGATGCGGGTGAGCACGTAGCTGAGGTAGCGCTCAGTCGGCTTGCCGGCGCGGATGCCGGGGATGAAGCCGCCGTACTTCTTCATGTTGTCGGCGACCTCTTCGGGGTTGAAGGTGATCGCGACGTAGAAGTAGGCGAAGAAGATGGTGAGCAGGAAGTAGATCGCCATGTACAGCGGGTGGTCACCGGAGGTGAAGTACTCGTTGATCCACTGCACCCACGGCGACTCCGGGTCGCCGAACTGGGAGATGAGGCTCGGCAGGTACAGCACCGAGGAGGCGAAGATGACCGGGATGACGCCGGCCTGGTTGACCTTGATCGGGATGTAGGTGGAGGTGCCTCCGAACATGCGGCGGCCGACCATGCGCTTGGCGTACTGGACCGGGATGCGGCGCTGGGACTGCTCGACGAAGACGACGAGGGTGACGATCGCCAGGCCGACGAGCAGCACGATGACGAAGATGTCGATGCCTTGGGTGCGCAGGATGCCGCCGAAGGAGGCCGGGAAGCCGGCGGCCACGGCAGTGAAGATCATGAGCGACATGCCGTTGCCGACACCGCGCTCAGTGATCTGCTCACCCATCCACATGATGAGGCCGGTGCCGGCGGTCAGAGTGAGCACGATGATGCCGATGCCCCACCAGGTGTCGTTGACGATGAGGTTCTGGCAGGCTGCGACGTCGCCGAAGAGTGCGCCGGAGCGCACGGTCGTCACGAGCGTCGTGGCGTTGAGCAGGCCGAGGCCGATCGTCATGTAGCGGGTGTACTGGGTCAGTTTGGCCTGTCCGGAGGCGCCTTCCTTGTGGAGGGCCTCGAAGCGTGGGATGACGACGCGCAGCAGCTGGGTGATGATGCTGGCGGTGATGTAGGGCATGATGCCCAGCGCGAAGATCGACAGCTGCAGCAGCGCGCCGCCGCTGAAGAGGTTGATGAGCCCGAAGGCGCCCTGCGTCATCTGCGGGGAGGCAACGCATTCCTGCACCTGCCCGTAGTCGATGCCGGGGGCCGGGATGAAGACGCCGATGCGGTAGAGCACAACGATGCCGAGAGTGAAGAGGAGTTTGTTCCTCAGATCGGGCGTTTTGAAAGCCCGCCCAATTGCGCCGAGCAAGCGTCCTCCTGGGGATCTTCACCTCGGGCAGGCAGGCAGCGGTGGCTGCTCACGGGCCCGAGAATACGTTCAAGTCATTTAGTACCTGACCGACCTTATCAGGACTCGCCTGCCAGAGAGCAATCGGAAAGCGAGAATTTCGGCGCGGAGACAGGGCTCGGCTGCCGTGGTCGGAGACGACAAGAGGGAGGCCCGCACGGGGCGGACCTCCCTCTTCATCTCAGAGCGTGGCTCTTCAGACGGTGAGGACGGATCCTCAGCGCGTCGTGGTCGAGCCGCCGGCCGCTGCGATCTTCTCGGCTGCAGAGCCGGAGAACTTGTCAGCGGTGATGTTCACGGCCACGGAGATCTCTCCGGTGCCCAGCACCTTGACCGGCTGGTTGGCGCGCACTGCGCCCTTGGCGACGAGGTCTTCAACCGTCACGTCTCCGCCGTTGGGGAAGAGCGACGACAGCTTGTCGAGATTGACAACCTGGTAGTGAACCTTGTTCGGGTTCTTGAAGCCGCGCAGCTTCGGCAGGCGCATGTGCAGCGGGGTCTGTCCACCTTCGAAGCCGTGCGGCACCTGGTAGCGGGCCTTGGTGCCCTTGGTGCCGCGACCGGCGGTCTTGCCCTTCGACGCCTCACCGCGACCCACGCGGGTCTTGGCGGTGTTGGAGCCGGGAGCAGGACGCAGATGGTGGAGCTTGAGTGCCTTCTCATCTGCCATTTCAGTCCACCTCTTCACATGTGACCAGGTGGCGCACGGTGTTGACCATGCCGCGGACTTCCGGGCTGTCCTCACGCGTGACAGAATCGTTGATCCGCTTGAGACCGAGGGTCCGCAGCGTATCGCGCTGGTTCTGCTTGCCACCGATTGTCGATTTGACCTGGGTAATCTTCAGCTGTGCCATTACGCGTTCGCCCCGCTTTCAGCAGCCCGCAGCATGGCGTGCGGTGCAACTTCGTCGACCGGGAGTCCGCGGCGTGCTGCCACTTCCTCAGGACGCTCGAGGCCCTTGAGGGCTGCGATGGCCGCGTGCACAATATTGATCGCGTTGGCCGAGCCCAGGGACTTCGAGAGGATGTCGTGGATGCCTGCGCAGTCGAGGACGGCGCGGACCGGACCACCGGCGATCACACCGGTACCTGGTGCGGCCGGACGCAGGAGGACGACGCCGGCGGCGTCTTCGCCCTGCACCGGGTGCGGGATGGTCTTCTGGATGCGCGGGACGCGGAAGAAGTTCTTCTTCGCCTCCTCGACACCCTTGGCAATGGCGGCGGGAACTTCCTTCGCCTTGCCGTAGCCCATGCCGACCATGCCGTCACCGTCGCCGACGACGACGAGAGCGGTGAACGAGAAACGACGTCCGCCCTTGACGACCTTCGACACACGGTTGATGGTCACGACGTGCTCGATGAACTGGTTCTTGTCGTCACGGTCTCCACGACCGCCGCGACGTCCGCCGCCTTCACCGCGACCACGGCCGCGACCACGGCCGCGCTGATCGTCCTGCTTCGGGGCGTTCTCGGTGCTGGTGACCTGCTGGTCCTTGTTCTCTTCAGTGCTCACAGGGACAGTCCTCCTTCACGGGCACCCTCGGCGATCGCTGCCACGCGACCGTGGTAGGCGTTGCCGCCACGGTCGAACACGACAGCCTCGATACCGGCTGCTTTCGCACGCTCGGCGACGAGTTCGCCAACCTTGCGAGCCTTTGCGGTCTTGTCGTCGCTCGATGCGCGCAGATCGGCTTCCATGGTCGAGGCCGAGGCGAGCGTCTTGCCGACGGAGTCGTCGACGACCTGGACGAACATGTGCCGCGACGAACGGTTCACGACGAGGCGCGGACGTTCGGCGGTGCCGGAGATGTGCTTGCGCAGGCGAGCGTGGCGGCGGGCACGAGCGGCAGCCTTGCCCTTGCCGTAGCTCTTCTTCATTCCGAAGGCCATGATTACTTACCAGCCTTTCCAACCTTGCGGCGAATCTGTTCGCCGGCGTAGCGCACGCCCTTGCCCTTGTAGGGCTCCGGCTTGCGCAGCTTGCGGATGTTCGCTGCGGTCTCTCCGACGAGCTGCTTGTCGATGCCGGTGACGGTCACCTTGTTCGATCCCTCGACCTGGAAGGTGATGCCCTCCGGCGGTTCGAAGGTGATCGTGTGGCTGTAGCCGAGGGAGAACTCGAGGTTCTGGCCCTTGGCCTGCACACGGTAACCGGTGCCGACGATTTCGAGCTGCTTGGAGTAGCCCTCGGTGACGCCGATGATCTGATTGTTGATCAGGGTGCGGGTCAGGCCGTGCAGGGCACGGGACTCGCGCTCATCGTTGGGACGCTCGACGGTCAGCGTGCCGTCGTCGAGCTTCACCGAGATAGGCTCCGGGATGGTGACCGAGAGGTTGCCCTTCGGTCCCTTGACGTCGAGCTCGGGGCCGTTGATGTTGACCTCAACACCAGACGGAACGGAGATCGGCTGCTTGCCAATACGTGACATTGCTTGCTCTCCTTCCCTTACCAGACGTAGGCGAGGACTTCTCCGCCCACGCCCTTCTTTGCGGCTTGCTTGTCAGTGAGCAGACCCGAGGAGGTCGACAGGATTGCGATGCCCAGACCACCGAGGACCTTCGGGAGGTTGGTGGACTTGGCGTAGACCCGCAGACCCGGCTTCGAGATGCGGCGCAGACCGGCGATCGAACGCTCACGGTTCGGACCGAACTTCAGGTCGAGCATGAGCTTCTTGCCGACCTCGGCGTCTTCGACGCTCCAGTCTGCGATGAAGCCCTCTGCCTTGAGGATCTCGGCGATGCTGGACTTCAGCTTGCTGTACGGCATGCTGACATCCTCGTGATACGCCGAGTTGGCGTTGCGCAGACGCGTAAGCATGTCTGCGACGGGATCAGTCATTGTCATGTGGGCTTCTGCCCTTCCTCGTTGCGGTTTCCTGCCGGGTGTCCGGCCGGACCTGCAACGTAGTGCTTAGTTGGTCTTGAACGGGAAGCCGAGGTGGCGGAGCAGCGCACGGCCTTCGTCGTCGGTCTTGGCGGTGGTGACAACCGTGATGTCCATGCCGCGCACGCGGTCGATGGCATCCTGGTTGATCTCGTGGAACATCGACTGCTCGGTCAGGCCGAACGTGTAGTTGCCGTTGCCGTCGAACTGGCGGTCCGAGAGTCCGCGGAAGTCGCGGATACGCGGCAGAGCCAGCGAGACGACGCGGTCGAGGAACTCCCACATGCGGGCGCCGCGCATGGTGACGTGTGCGCCGATGGGCTGCCCTTCACGCAGCTTGAACTGGGCGATCGACTTCTTGGCCTTCGTCACGACCGGCTTCTGACCGGTGATGAGGGTCAGGTCGCGGATCGCGCCTTCGATGAGCTTCGAGTCACGGGCGGCGTCTCCGACACCCATGTTGACGACGACCTTGGTCAGCGTCGGAACCTGCATCGGGTTGGCGTAGCCGAACTCGTCCTGCAGCTTTGCCACGATCTCTTCGCGGTAGACCTGCTTGAGACGCGGCAGGGGACGGTTCTGCACAGTGGTGTCAGTCATCAGATGTCCTCCCCGGTCCGGCGCGAGATGCGGACCCGCACGGTGCGCTTGCGACCATCGCGGTCAACGACCTCTTCGCGGTATCCCACGCGAGTCGGCTTGTTGTCCGTCGGGTCGACGAGCATGACGTTGGAAATGTGGATCGGCGCTTCGTGGATCTCGATGCCGCCAGCGGTTGCGCCCGAGGCGGTCTGTCCGGCGCGCTTGTGCTTGCTCACGCGGTTGACGCCTTCGACGAGGACACGGTTGGTGTCCGGGAAGACAGCCAGAACCTTGCCCTGCTTGCCGCGGTCGCCGCCGCGCTCCTGACGAGCACCCGAGATGACCTGGACGAGGTCGCCCTTCTTGATCTTGAGCTTGTTCGTCATACTCACAGCACCTCCGGAGCGAGCGAGATGATCTTCATGAACTTCTTGTCGCGCAGCTCGCGACCGACCGGTCCGAAGATACGGGTTCCACGGGGCTCGCCGTCGGTCTTGAGGATGACGGCTGCGTTCTCGTCGAACGAAATGTACGAGCCGTCGTTGCGACGGCGTTCCTTGCGGGTGCGGACGATGACGGCCTTGACCACATCGCCCTTCTTGACGTTGCCACCGGGAATAGCGTCCTTGACGGTGGCGACGATGGTGTCGCCGATTCCGGCGTAACGTCGACCTGAACCGCCGAGAATCCGGATGGCCAGGATCTCCTTGGCACCGGTGTTGTCGGCGACTTTGAGTCGCGACTCCTGCTGGATCACTTGTTCTCTCCTGTCGTCGCGTCGGTTCTCACCGATCTGATGAGCCTGACGGAACGTCTGTGTTTACTTGATGTCCGCCCCAAGCCCGGTGGCCGCCGCGGATAAGGCGGGACCGGGAGGGTGATGGGGCGTCAGCTGAGCTGGACGC
>NZ_JALXPM010000043.1:0-25545 GCF_025147615.1 Brevibacterium luteolum
TTCAGGCGCGGCGGCGGGCGAGAACGTCGTCGATGCTTGCAACCCCGGCGCCGGAATCTGTGCCGGTGGCCTTGAAGCGGATCGCGGTGCGGCCGTGGGACAGTGGGCCGGACTCGGCGTCCTCGTCACGTGCTGCGTCCTGAAGCTCGGGGCGGTAGCCGAGCTCGGCGGCGAACATCTCGGCCAGCGATTCCTTCGACTGCGGTTCGAGGGTGAACGAGGTGGCATCGGCGACGACCGGCTCAGGCTGATCGCGTTCGACGACTGGGGCGTCGACGTAGGTCGGCTTCGGCAGCGGGCTGGGCTTCCAGCCGGTGGCCTGCAGACGCTGAGCGAAGGGATCCGTGCCCACGGTCTTTGCCCGCTCGTCCTTGTCCTCAGCATCAGCCTCGGTCTCCGCATCAGCCTCGGCGGTCTCTGCAGTGTCCTTCGCTGGCTTCGGGCCGAAGCTCAGCGACAGGGCGGCCTCAGTGGTGCGGGAGACGATGACGGTCGTGTCGTTCTCCGCGTTCGAGTCCGCATCGTCCTCAGCAGCGTCAGTGACCTGGTCCTCGACCGACTCGTCAGCCGGGGACTCGGCGTCGGCGGCCTCGACCTGTGCCGGTGTTGGAGCCGGCTCTGCGGGCGCCTCGGCGGCGGTGTCGTCTGCGGTCGTCTTCTCGGCAGCCGGGGTCTCGTCGATGTCGAGGATGTGGCGCGGGAAGCGGCGGGCCTGCGAGCTGGCCGGCACCTCAGCCGGCTGGCGGGGTTCAGAGCTGTCGAGCACCTCGGCGGCATGGGCGCGGCGGGCGGAGACGACCTCAGCGGTGCGGCGCTGCTGGGCAGGATGCTCAGCCGGGCGCTGCTGACCGCGTGCAGGTTCGTAGCTGCGTGCCGTGCGTGCGGCCGGTGCGGTCGCCTCGCGGCGCAGGGTGCGCACGCGCTTGTTGAGTGAGCCGACGAGGACGACGGAGCCGGCGGCGATGACTGCCGTCAGCAGGGGCACCGCCCAGGGCACGACGCTGAAGGCGGCGAGCACGGCGGTGACGAGGGTGGCCGCGAGCATGCCGAGGAACACGACGGAGACCATCGGGATGATCGAGCGGATGCCAGCGATCTTCTCTGCGGTCTGCCCGTCGATCTCCGGAGCCGGCCGGCGGGCCGAGTGGGCGCTGCCTGCTTGCGGTGCACCGCCTCGGGCGCGGTGGCTGCCGGTTCCCGCGCCGGGGGCAGCGGGACGGCGGGGGCCGGTCGCTGCCTGCGTGCGGGCAGTGTCGAGGTGACGACGCAGGTGAGCCGGCATGGCAGCCGGGCGGCTGCGGTGCGTCGGGGAAGGTCCGGCATCGGGTGTGTTCGTCATCATCGCATCCAGGTGGTTGTCGGGGCGGCGGTCGCGCAGCGTCGCCGTCTGCGCGGCGGTGTGCAGCTGGGTCAGAGTGTGGGTCTCACCGGCGGCCAGCGGCAGCTCGATGTACTCGGCCTCCGCAGTGTCGGCTTCGGCTTCTGCGGCGGTGTCCTCGGCTCCGCCGTCGATGACGGACAGGGCCGGGGCGGGGCGGCGCAGGCTCAGCTGCGCAGGTTCGGTCACGACCTCGACACCGGGTGGCGGGGCGTAGCGGGAGGCGGGGGTGGAGGCGGCGAAGAGCTCCGGGCGGGCAGGCTCCTCAGCACACGGCTCGGCAGCCGCCGGGCGCTGGCAGATCTCCGCGGTTTCGGGCACCTCGCTGAGCTCGCGCTGTGCCACTGCGCGGTCCGTTCGCCGCAGGATTGCCGGCAACGTGAACGCGAAGAGCACGACGAGTGCGATGAGAACCGTGATGCTTGCCTCCACACCACAACTGTATGGCCGCAGCGACTGTCACGATCGGATCACGGAGGGTGTGTCGAGAAACTGCTCTTCAGGTGCCCGGCTGGTGGTCGGCGCGGTTGCGCTGCCAGTAGTCGAGCAGGCCGAAGGGGACGTCCTCGCGCAGCAGCGCGAAGCTCAGATGGTCAGCCCAGGCGCCGTCGATGTGCATATAGCGTTCGCGGCGTCCTTCATAGCGGAAGCCGAGCTTTTCGACCACGCGCAGGCTAGCGGTGTTCTCCGGGCGGATGTTGATCTCCATCCGGTGCAGCCCAAGCGCGGTGAAGCAGTAGTCGGTGGCCAGCGCCACGGCGGTCGGGGTGTGGCCGCGGCCTGCGAGCTGCTCGTCGATCCAGTAGCCGAGCTGGGCGGTCATGAGCGAGCTCCACTGGAACCCGGAGACGGTGAGCTGGCCGCGCAGCCGGCCGCCGATGTCGATGACGAAGGGCAGCAACCGGCCGGTCTTCGCCTGCCGATTCAGCAGCCGGCGCAGGTGGTGGAAGTCGGCAGGTTCGCCGCCGCGCGGGTCGGTGGCCTCCCATGGGGTCAGCCAGGCGCGGTTGCGGGCGCGCACCTCGGCGTAGTCCTTGGCATCGCGGCGAGTGAGGGGGCGCAGCAGCACCTCGCCCTCGCGCAGTTCAACCGGCCAGTAGGAGCTCACGGACGCTGCGGATCGCTGTCAGGGGTGCGGTTGAGCGGGACGACCTTCGGGCGCAGGTCATGGACGACGGCTCCGGTGCCGGTGTCATCGCCGCCTGCTTCCTCGTCGTCGTCGCTCAGTTCGTCGAGCACATCGAGGATGATCGCCCCGACCTCCTGGATGGCCGCCTGCACGCCGGTGACGTCATCGGGCAGGGTGAGCACGAGGGTGTCGCCGATCCAGCCGCAGGCCGGGGACTCGAAAACCGACCGGGAGTACCCGGCATCGAGCTGGGCGCGGCGGATCGACTGGGCCAGTCCCGGCACCGAGTGGTCGAGCGCCTCACCGACATCGGCGGCGAGGTCCTCACCGAGGCCGACACCGAGCCGGCCGACGATGACGACGAGCCGGGCCCGGGCATCAGGACCGCCGAGGCCGGCGAGCCGCTCGTGCAGCGCCTCGCCCACCTCAGCGGCGCTGGTCTCGACGTCGAAACCGTACTCATCGAGCATCGTCTCCGCCGCCTCGGCAGCGGCTGTCGCCTTCCGGCCCGCCAAGGGGCGGGACCGGCCGGCAGCGATGACGAGCGCGCCGTAGGTCTCGGCGGCCTGGGACCCGCCGGCAGCGCTGCCGAACAGTCCGGTCATCAGATCGCTCAGCTGTCGAGGCCGGCGACGTATTCGCGCAGCCAGCCGTTGAGTTCGTCTCCGAGGTCGTCGCGGCGCCCGGCGAGCGTGATGACGGCCTTGAGATAGCTGATCTTGTCGCCGGTGTCGTAGCGGTCGCCGGAGAACACGACGCCGTAGACGCCGTGGGAGTCCGGGTCGGCGGCCAGGGTCTGCAGCGCGTCGGTCAGCTGGATCTCGTTGCCGCGTCCGGGCGGGGTGTTGCGCAGGACGGGGAAGATCTCCGGGGCCAGCACGTAGCGGCCGATGATCGCCAGGTTGCTCGGCGCCTCGGACGGGTCGGGCTTCTCGACCAGGCCGGTGATGCGCACCGCGCCGTCGATGTCGACCTCCTCGACGGCCGCGCAACCGTAGAGGCCGACGTCTTCGTGCGGGACCTCCATGAGTGCGACGACGCTGCCGCCGGTGGCCTGCTGGACCGCAATCATCGATTCGAGGATCGGGTTCGATTCGTCGATGAGGTCATCGCCGAGGAGCACGGCGAAGGGCTCGTTGCCGACGTGCAGTTCGCTCTTGAGCACCGCGTGGCCGAGGCCGAGCGGATCGCCCTGGCGGACGTAGTGGATGTCGGCCAGTTCTGAGGAGTGCTGGACGGCGGCGAGCTTCTTTGTATCGCCCTTCTTCTCCAGGGCGCGCTCGAGTCCGTCGACGCGGTCGAAGTGATCCTCCAGCGGGCGCTTGTTGCGCCCGGTGATCATGAGAATGTCGTTGAGGCCGGCATGCACGGCCTCCTCGACGACGTACTGGATGGCCGGCTTGTCGACAACCGGCAGCATCTCCTTCGGGGTGGCCTTCGTCGCCGGCAGGAAGCGAGTGCCCAGCCCGGCCACGGGGATGACGGCCTTGGTCACAGCGGCGTTGCTATTCTCAGTCATATCCACAGTGTACGCATAGGAGTGAGGGCAGTGACCGAGACCTCGAACGCGGCCGCCAAAGCCGCGCTGCGCAGCCGCATCCGCGCTGGTCGCCGCACCCGTGACGGGGCCGCTGCTGCCTTCGCCGAGGTGCTCGCCGGCTGCGTGCCGGATGAGGGTGCAATCCTTGCCTATGCGGCCCTGCCGGGGGAGCCGAACCTCGATCTGCTCCTCGACGACCTGCATGCCCGTGGCCGGACGGTCTATCTGCCGGTCACCACCCCGGGTGAGCCGCTGCGCTTCGGCCGGCTGGAGACCGCGATGGAAAGCCTGCCCCGGGTCGGCACGTGGCAGATCCGCGAACCTGAGCCGGTGCTCACCGCGCCCGAGGCCGTGGCCGGCACCGCTGATCACCCGCCGGTGGGTGTGGTGTTCGTGCCGGGTTTGGCCTACGGCCCCGCTGGTGCCCGGCTGGGCAACGGGGCCGGGTTCTACGACCGGACCTTCGGCCCGCAGGGGCAGGTGCCCGAAGCCTTGGCGGCGGTGAACGTCATCGGCGTCTGCTATGCAGACGAAGTGCTGGCAGAGGTCAGGCGTGAGGAGTGGGATCTCTCGGTCACAGCGATCGCGACCGAATCCGGTCTGCAGCCAGTGACCGGAGGCGCCGGCGCGGGCGCATGCGAGTAGGGCTATACTTCTCTACGGATTTCCGCCCGCAAGAGAGGTCTGCTGTGCCCACCTACGCCTATCGCTGCACCGAGTGCTCCAACGCCTTCGACATCCATCAGGCGTTCACCGATGATGCGCTCACCGAATGCCCGCAGTGCCACGGACGCCTGCGGAAGGTCTTCGGCTCGATCGGCGTGAGCTTCAAGGGCTCGGGCTTCTACCGCAACGACCACGGTGCGACTGCCGGCAGCGGGTCGGCCAGCAGCGGCTCGGCGGGCTCGGCCGGTGACGATTCCGGATCTTCATCGGCCTCGTCTTCTGACGCCTCAGCCTCCTCGTCGAGCAACTCGGACAGTGCCTCCTCTGCCAGCTCGTCGAGCAGCACTACCTCGTCGAAGACGGCAGCGACCTCCGCGTCATGACAGAAGGCCGGCGCACCGGTCCCGCTGGCATCTGGACTGGTCAGCCCCGCTGACACCCCCTGCTGCGGTTGTGGATGACAGGCGCAACGCTGTCCACAGCTTCCGCTGAGCAGCCTGGCGGGATATGCGCGCCGGTCAGACTCAGCGCATGGTCCTCTCGCTTCTCACACGCCTCACCCGGCAGCCAGCCAGCTCCCGCGGATCGCAGGCGAGTACCACCTCAGCAGCGGTGCACACCCGCACGGCTCTGAGGCGCCGCCGGATCCTCGGGGCGGCCGCACTCGCGGTGGCAACGATGCTGGCGGTGTGGCTGCTCATCCCGCGCACCGGCGGGACGCACGTGCTCGTCGCCAGCAGCCAGATCAGCGCCGGCACCGAACTCTCGGCAGCCGATGTGTCCCTCGTGCGCTTCCCACCGAACCTCGTGCCCGCCGGTGCGCTGACCGAGACCGCCGCCGTCGTCGGGGCGACGGCGACATCTGAGGTGGCGGCCGGAGCTGTGCTGACCGAGCACGCACTCCTGACTCCGCGCGCTGAACCACTGCCCGAGGGCATGGTCGCCCTGCCGGTGGAGGTCGGCGACGGCGCAGCGGCGCAGGTGCTGCGCCCCGGGCACCATGTGCGCGTCTTCGCTGCCGGCATCGGCAGCGACCCAGCCGGGGACGACGAGGACCCGCTGACCGGGCTGCAGCGCGGCCCAGCGGTCGTCGAGGACGCGGTCGTCGAGTCGATCCAGCAGGCAGACGCCGGCAGCTCCCCGCTTGACCGTTCAACCGTCGTGGTGCTGCGGGTGCACTCTGATGAGGCGGCCGCGCTGGCCGATATCGCCGGCAGCGCACTGAGCTTTGCTGTGCTCAACTGACCCGACCGTGCTCACCTGGCCCGGCCGTGCTCACCTGGCCCGGCCGTGCTCACCCGACCCGCTGGTCACGACTCTGATCTGATGACGGGCCTGCAACCCGCAGCTCGTATGAGCTCACCGGCTATGATCGGAACGTACACAGGGCAGCCGGTGATCGCGTGCGTGCGCGCAGGCTGCCAGGTCTGGAAAGGACATGACTATGCTCAAAGGCTTCAGAGACTTCATTCTGCGCGGAAACGTCATCGAACTGGCGACCGCAGTCATCATCGGCGGTGCCTTCACTGCCATCGTCACCGCGATCTCCGACAAGATCATCAACCCGCTCATCGCCGCCATCGGTTCGCCGGAGTCCCCGGCCCTGTCGTTCTACCTGCGTGACGGCGTGGAGGCGACGAAGGTCGACATCGGAGCGGTCATCACCGCCTGCATCAACTTCCTCATCGTCGCTGCTGTGGTGTACTTCGTCATCATCATGCCGATGAACAAGATCAACGAGCTGCGCAAGCGCGGCGCCCCGGAAGACGAAGTTCCGCCGTCGAGCGAGGAGCTGCTCGCCGAGATCCGCGACCTCATCGCCCAGGGACAGCAGAACGCCGTGCCGGACCAGCGCTTCGCCGAAGGCGCCTCCGGCACCCCCGGCGTGCCCGGCGGAGCCCAGGACATGCCGAACTCCGCAGGCGACGGAAACCCGCGCCACTGACATGCCACTGAGCACACGCCTCGGCGTGTGACCGACCGAAGGGCCGGGAGGATCACCGCAATCCTCCCGGCCCTTCGCATGTCGCCACCAGCCGCTGCCATGCCCGGCTGTCATCGTCGGGTTCGCCCGGCTACTCTTGACGCCATGACCGACGAGCAGCACCGGCTCCCCCACCACCGCCGTGCACCCGAGACCGAGGCACCGGCTGCGGACCCGCAGAACCGCGCTGAGGCACCCCCAGCCCAGCCGCAGTCATTCAAGGACCTCGCCCCGTGGGAAGGCGAGGCCACGATCGTCGACAAGCTCCTGCTCGTTGCCGTGTTCGGTGTGCCGCTGTTCTACCTCGCACTGCTGCCCTTCCGCCCGCAGCTCATCGCCAACCACCCGGTGCTGCTGGAATTCCTCACCGGCGCGAAATCCGCGATCGTCGGGGCCGGCGCCTACGCCGGGATCGGCGAACTGCCGCTGACCCTCGTGTTCATCGCCGGCCTGGTCGGCATGGCCAAGTTCGACTGGATGTTCTGGCTGGCCGGCCGCCGCTGGGGTGACGGCGCGGTCAACCTCTTCGCCCAGTCCGAACGCCAGCGCAGGCGCTTCCGGCAGCTGAAGGACCTGCCGGCCTGGCTGCTGTTCATCTTCGTCTTCATCTCCCGGGTGCCCGGCATCCCCGGCACCATCGTGTGGCTGGTCGCCGGGTACTCCCGGATGTCGCTGCCGCTGTTCCTCACCGCCCAGATCTCCGGCGCAGCAGCCATGACCGCGGTCTGGACTGCCCTGGGCTACAACCTCGGGCAGGCCGCCGTCGACGTCATCCAGGTCATCGACCGCTACGCGATGTGGATCTCCCTGGCGATCATCGTCGGCATCGTCGTGTGGTCGACGGCTAAGAGCGTGCGCGCCGAATCCAAGCGCGGCACGGCAGCCGATGACGCGGAGGGCTCCGCCGCTGGGAATCAGCGCTGAGTCTGCCGGCTCCCCTGGCGGCGGTGGACCCGGCAGCAACCTGAACGGGCGTGGCGGGCCACGCCCGGTTCGGCCAGGTGCTCGCCGGCCGGATGGACGCCCCCGTCGGCCGGCCGCCACTAGACTGGCCGGCATGTCGATCGTTCCCACGCGCGACGAGATCACCGTCGCGCATTCGCTCATCAGCAGCCGGATCCGCTGCACCCCGCTGCTCGACATCACCCTGCCCGACGGCACGCCGGTGACGCTCAAGCTCGAGCTCTTCCAGCACACCGGCAGCTTCAAGCCCCGCGGCGCCTTCACCGGTGCACTCACCGCCGCTGAGCCGCCGAAGACACTGGTGGCCGCCTCCGGCGGCAACCACGGTCTGGCTGTCGCGCATGTCGCTTCCGAGCTCGGCATCCCGGCACGCATCTTCGTCCCCTCAACCACCCCTAAGGCGAAGGTCTCCCGGCTTGCGGCGATGGGCGCTGAGGTCACCGTGACCGGTGATGTCTACGCTGATGCGTTCGCCGCCAGCCAGGAGGCCGCCGCGCAGCCCAACGCAATGGCCCTGCACGCCTACGACTCCCCGGCCACCGTCACCGGCCAGGGGACCCTCGGTGCGGAACTCGACGCTCAGCTGCGCAGCCGCGTCGGTGAGCAGCGCCGCACCGCGGCCGAGGCGGAGGCTCCGACGGTGCTCGTGGCCACCGGCGGCGGTGGTCTCGTCGGCGGGATCTCCGCCTGGTTCGGTTCCAGCGCACGCGTCGTGCCGGTCGAACCGGAGACCTGCGCTGCCCTGCACACGGCGCTGCAGAACGGAAAACGCACACCGATCAGCCCCAGCGGGGTGGCTGCTGATTCGCTCGGAGCGAGCACGGTCGGTGAGATCTGCTTCGCGGTCGCCTGCCGCAACGCACTGCAGCCGGTGCTTGTCGCCGATGCTGCGATCCGTCAAGCCCGCAGATGGCTGTGGCGCCGGACCCGCATCGCAGCCGAGCCCGGCGGGGCTGCGGCACTGGCCGCGCTTCTCTCAGGTGCCTACCAGCCGACACCAGGTGAGCTGGTCACCGTCGTCGTCTGCGGTGCGAACGCCGACCCATCTGATCTGCCCCTAGACTGAGGCAGTGGCTCTCAAGGATCTGCTCGCCGACACCCGTCCGCTGCGCACGCCGACGTTCAGGCGGCTGTGGTCGGCGAACATCGTCACCGTCATCGGTGCACAGGTCACGATTGTCGCAATCCCCGCCCAGCTGTATGCCTTGACCGGTCAGTCGAGCTATGTCGGTCTGGCGGGTCTGTTCGGACTCATCCCGCTGGTGATCTTCGGTCTCTACGGCGGCGCCCTGGCCGATGTCATGGACCGGCGGATCCTCATGCTCGGCTCCGGCTGCGGCCTGGTGGCGGCCAGCTTCGGGCTCTTCCTGCTCTCGGCTCTCCGGTCGACGAACGTGTGGCTGCTCCTGAGCGTCTACGCGATCCAGCAGATGTTCTTCGCACTCAACCAGCCGGCCCGCAGCGCGATCCTGCCGGCGATCCTGCCCGGTGACCAGCTGCCGGCAGCCAATGCGCTGAATATGACGCTCATGACCTTCGGCGCAGTCGTCGGCCCGCTGGTCGGCGGGATGCTCATCCCGGTCATCGGTTTCTCCTTCCTCTATCTCTTCGACGCCCTGGCGCTGCTCGTGTCCGTGTGGGCGATCTGGAAGCTGCCGTCCCTGCCGCCGCAGCGCGCAGGCGAGGCGGCAGGCTCGGGGAAGCGCCGGGCTGGGGTGCGCAGTGTCGTCGACGGTTTCGCCTATCTCATCACCGCCCCGGTGCTGCTCATGAGCTTTGTCGTCGACATCATCGCGATGGTCTTCGGGATGCCGCGGGCGCTGTTCCCGCAGATCGCGCACGAGACGTTCGGCGGTCCCAGCTCCGGCGGGTTCGTCTTCGCCCTGCTCTCCGCCGCGATCCCCTTCGGTGCGCTGCTCGGCGGGATCTTCTCCGGCTGGGTCTCACGCGTCAACCGGCAGGGCCGGGCGGTCGTCATCTGCATTCTCGTGTGGGGTGCGGCGATGACCGGGTTCGGGTCGGTCCTGCCAGCGGCCGGGAACTGGTGGATGCTCGCCCTCATCGGCGCCGTCGTGTTCCTGGCCATCGGCGGTGTCGCCGATGTCGTCTCGGCGGCCTTCCGCATGACGATCCTGCAACAGGCCGCCGACGAAGCGGTCCGCGGGCGGCTGCAGGGCGTCTTCATCGTCGTGGTCGCCGGTGGCCCGCGGATCGCTGATGTGCTGCACGGCTACACTGCCACCGGCATCGGCACCACCTGGGCGACCGCCCGTGGCGGCGTGATCGTCATCATCGGCGTGCTCGTCGCTGCGGCAGCCACACCGAGCTTCATGCGCTACCGCGTCCGCTAGGCCTGCTGGGCGGCGGCGAACGGCAGCACGGCTGCCGCCCCGGCGCGCAGCAGTTCGCGGGCGAGGACTGTCATCGTCCAGCGGGAGACGATGAGCGCGTCGACGAGCAGCACTGTCTTTCCCTGCACGGCAGCGGCCTGCTCGTCTGTCAGCCGGAAGGCTCCGGAGAGGTTCTTGACCCGGAACGCGGAGTTGACGTCAGGTGAGCCGGGATCGCGCAGCAGCTCGAACTCACCGATGTCCTGCATCTGCCCGACCGAGGCGAGCCCGGCTGCCAGTGACCGGGTGAAGACCGGGCGCAGCGTATTCGGCACCGAGATCACCACCTCGGGCCGAGTCTGCCAGTCCCAGTCGGCGAGCACCTTCACGGCAGCCTGACCGATCGCCTCGGGCACCGGTGCATCGGCCTGCCCGGCGCTGAAGGCCTCGGCCAGGCGCTGGCCGATCCCCAAATCGGTGAGCCGGGCGATGACCCGGCCCTCAGCGCACCTCTCAGCCGAGGCGATCTTGCCGCGCAGTTCGATGCCGAGGCGGTCGAGACCGGTCGGCCATTGGGCGCGCGGGGCGACCGGCAGTCCGACGCCTGCGAGCTGGCTGCCGGCAGACTGCAGACCGGAGTCGCTGACCTCGGCGGAGAACCATGGGCCGGCGCAGTTGTCGCACCGGCCGCAGTCTGAGGTCGTGTCGTCATCGAGCTGGCCGGTGAGATAGCGCATCCGGCACATCTGCGTGCGCTCGTACTCCCGCATCGCATCGGCCTCACGGGCTCGTGTGGCCGCGACCGCGGCGTAGCGCTGGGCGTCGTAGGTCCAGCCGGCCCCGGTGGTGACGAATCCGCCGCGCACGCGGTCGACGGCCCCGTCGACCTGCAGGATCTTGAGCAGCAGCTCGAGCCTCGCCCGCTTCTCCCCCACGACGGTCTCGAGCGCCGGAATCGACATCGGCTCCTCGGCGCTGAGGTTGGCAAGCACCGTGGCGGCGGTCTCCTCGTCGGGCATCGATGCGGTGGCGAAGTACTCCCAGATCCGCTCGTCCTCCGGCCCGGGCAGGAGCAACACATCAGCTGACTCGGTTGCGCGCCCGGCACGGCCCACCTGCTGGTAGTACGCCACTGGTGAGGACGGGGCGCCGAAGTGGATGACGAACCCCAGATCCGGCTTGTCGAAGCCCATCCCCAGCGCCGAGGTTGCCACAAGCGCCTTGACCTCGTTCGCTTTGAGCGCAGCCTCCATGCCGGCCCGCTCATCAGCATCCGAAGCACCGGTGTATGCCGCGACATTCCACCCAGCCTGGGCCAGCGCCCGGGCCGCGTCCTGGGCGGCGGCGACGGTGAGCGTGTAGATGATGCCCGAGCCAGTGAAGTCGCCGAGGTGCTCGCACAGCCAGGCGAGCCGGCGGGCCGGTTCGGACTTGGCCATCACACCTAGGCGCAGGGAGTCGCGGGCGAGCTGCCCGCGGATGACGAGCGCATCGTGGCCGAGCTGCTCGGCGACATCGTCGACGACCCGGGAGTTGGCCGTCGCGGTCGTCGCCAGCACCGGAATCGCCTCGGGCAGCTCTGCCAGGATCGAGCCGATGCGCCGGTAGTCGGGCCGGAAGTCGTGGCCCCAGTCGGAGATGCAGTGGGCCTCGTCGATGACGATCATCCCGAGATCGGCCATGAGCCCAGGCAGCACCTCGGAGCGGAAGGACGGGTTGGCCAGCCGTTCGGGCGAGATGAGCAGCACGTCGACGGCACCGGCGGCCAGGTCGGCACGCACCTGGTCCCACGCCTCGGCGTTGGAGGAGTTCATCGTCACCGCGCGCACGCCTGCGCGTTCGGCGGCTGCGACCTGGTCGCGCATGAGCGCCAGCAGCGGGGAGATGATGAGCGAGGGCCCGCGCCCGGCCCGGCGCAGCAGGGTCGCGGCGACGAAGTAAACGGCTGATTTGCCCCAGCCGGTGCGCTGGACGACGAGCGCGCGCCGGCGCTCGGCGACCAGCGCTGCGATCGCCTCGAACTGGCCGGGATGGAACTGCGCGTCAGCCCGGCCGGTGAGCTCGCGCAGCACCTCCAGGGCTGCTGCGTGCAGCTGCGGGTCGGGGGCCGTCGCCGAGGCGGTGGCTGGCTGGGGTGCAGATGCGTCGGTGCTCATGTTGCCGAGTCTAGGCACACCCACGGACGTCGCCATCACCTCACCGTGTGACCAGGAACGATGTCCCGCCTCTCGGCCGGGAGGGGCGGTGTCCGTACCACTCCGTATGATGGTCTGCGATACCGATCCCGTCCCCTGCCAGGAGGCTGTCGTGGCTGCGCATCCGCATGGTCATCCCGGTGCCTCAAGCGCACCGGAGGCTCCGCTGCATGAGCGGCTGCGCCAGGCTGTGCCCGGCTGGGTGCTGGCCGTCTCGACCGCTGCTGCGTGGGCGCAGGCTGCGGCGACGGCGTTCCTGTTCTTCAGCCTCGGATCGGCTCTCGATGTGCTCAGCTTCGGTGAGCGCCTGCTGCCAACGGAGATCCTCACGCTCATCCTCATCGCCGCCGCAGCTGCGATCTGGGCCGCTGCCGGTGCCGGGTTCTCCGCCTGGGCTGCCTCGGATGCCGAGAAGCAGCTGCGCGCGGCCGCACTTGGCAGCCTCTACCGCCTCGGTGCTGTCGATGTGCAGTCGCGGGCCGGTTCCCTGCTGTCGCTGCTGACCGATGGGGTGCAGCGGACCGCGAACTACCGGGCGGCGTTCATCGGCCCGATGATCGGTGCGCTGACCACCCCGCTGCTCGTGCTGGCGATCATGGCGCTGACCGTGAGCGGGCGGGTCGCCGGGTTCCTCGCCCTGCTGCTGCTCATCGTCCCGGTCGTCATCGCCGGGTTCCGGCGGGCGGTGCGCCCGATCGGCCGGTCGTACCGGATGACACAGGGCCGTCTGACCGCTGCCTTCCTCGAGGCGATCCAGGCGCTTGACACCCTCGTCTACGCGCGCGCTGCCGGGCGCACCGCTGCTGAGCTGGCCCGACGCGGGGAGGAGCACCGGTCGAGCATCATGCGGATGCTGGCCGGCAACCAGCTGCTCATCTTCGTCGTCGACGCCGCCTTCTCCCTCACCGTCGTCGTCGCCGCAACCGCCCTGGCGCTGCAGGGCCTGGCCGCCGGCACGCTGAGCCTCGGCGGGGCGCTGGCGGTCCTGCTCATGACCACGCTTGTCATCGGTCCGGTCGACATCATCGGCCGGTTCTTCTACATCGGCATCAGCGGCCGGGCAGCCCAGCGCAGTCTCAGTGAGCACCTGCATTCCGGCACCGCGCCCGAGGCGCCGGCCGCCTCGGACACGAAACGTCCCCGCGGGGACGTCGAGACCGCCGGGGCTGCGCTCAGCCTCAGCGAGGTCACCGCGGGCTGGCCGGGTGGGCCACCGGTGTTCGCCGGGCTCAGCCTCGACATCGCACCCGGTGAGCATGTCGCGCTCATCGGTCCTTCGGGTGCCGGGAAGTCGACGATCGCCGCCCTCCTGCAGGCCCACCTGCTGCCGCGTTCCGGTGTGGTCACCGTCGGCGGGCTCGAGACGCAGAAAGCACAGCCGGCGGCGCTGCGCGATCAGCTGGCCGTCGTCGAACAGCAGACCTTCCTGTTCCTCGGCACGATCGAGGACAACCTGCGCATCGCCGCTCCCGAGGCCGATGACGACCAGCTGTGGGAGGCGCTGGAGACGGCCGGACTGGCCGCTGATGTGCGCAGCATGCCGGCAGGCCTGGCGACACCGGTCGGCGAGCACGGCCGGCTGCTCTCCGGCGGGCAGGCGCAGCGGCTGGCGATCGCCCGGGCTGCGCTGCGCGATGCCCCGATCCTCATCCTCGACGAGCCGACCAGCCAGGTCGATCTGTCCGGTGAGGCGGAGATCCTTGAGGCCCTGCGCCGGCTGGCTGCCGGCCGCACGGTGCTCACGATCGCCCACCGTCCGCTGGCGGTGCTCTCGGCTGACCGGGTCATCGACCTGCGTCAGCTGATGGCGGAGGCGCCGTCATGACGCATGCGACTGCCCGCCGCCGGGAGCTCACCGGCTGGCTCATCGGACAGACCCGCGGTCTGCTCGCCCCGCTCGGCCTGGCAGTCATCGCCCGGGTGCTCGGCCAGCTGCTCGGGGTCGCACTCTTCGTCGTCGCCGCCACGCTGCTCATCCGTGCTGCGGGCCCGCAGCTGTCAGGCCAGTCCATCGGCATCGGGACGGCTGTCGCCGTGCTGGCCGGCCTGGCGATCGTCAAGGCGCTGCTGCGCTACGCCGAACACTATGCTGGTCACTATGTCGCCTTCACCTCGCTGCAGCGGCTGCGCGATGCCTTCTTCGCCCGGCTGATCCCCCAGGCGCCTGCTGCGACGCAGGGCCGTGCGGGAGCCGAGCTGACGAGCCGGGCCACCTCGGACATCGACCGGATAGAGGTGTTCTTCGCCCACACCCTGCCGCCGGCTGTCTCCGCAGTCGCCGTCCCGGTGATCGCACTCCTCTGGCTCGGCATCGCTGTGGATCCGCGGCTGGCGCTGACGCTCACGCTTACGGTCGCGGCTCTGCTCGCGCTGCCGCTGCTGACCCGGCGCGGGGCCGTCGACTCCGCCAACGCGGTGGCACGCGTGCGCGGCCAGATCGCCGAGCGCCTCGGTGACGATGTGCAGGGGATGCGCGAGATCCTCGGATTCGGTATCACCGACCAGCGACTCGACGGCCTCGAACGCGTTGACGACGAACGCACGACAGCTGCCGCGCAGGTCGGGACGAGTCAGGCGATCCGGGCGGGCCTGTCGGTGCTGCTGCAGGGCGGGGGTCTCATCGCCGTCCTCCTCGTCGGCGCCGGCACCGGAGCCTCACCGGCTGCGATCATGACAGCGCTGGCCGTCGGCATCGGGCTCATCGGCCCTGCCCGCGGGTTCGAGGACTACATCACCGGTCTCGACAACGCCTTCGCCGCCACCTCCCGCATCCGCGAGATCATGGACGCTGCACCAGCTGTCACCGACACCGCAGCCAATGCCCCGGCCCAGGAGACTGATCCGGCGGCTCAGTCTGATCCCGCCGCGCCTGAAGTCGCGTTCAGCGACGTCACCTTCGGCTACGACTCCGATCATCTGGCGCTTGATGATGTCTCGCTGCAGGCTGAGGCCGGGGAATGGACGTATGTCGTCGGTGTCTCCGGCAGCGGTAAATCAACACTGGCCGGTCTGCTGCTGCGCGGCTGGGACCCCGACCACGGCACGGTTTCCCTCGATGGCGTCGATGTGCGGGATCTTCCCTTAGAGATGTTGCGCTCCCGCATCAGCCTCGCCCCGCAGCGCCCGACCACCATCCGCGGCACCCTGCGCGAGAACTTGACACTGGCTGCACCGCAGGCCACCGATGAGCAGATTGCCGAGGCGTTGGCCGTTGCCGGGCTGCCGGATTGGTACGAGAAGCTCGACAAGCCGGTGGGCCCGCGCGGGCTGAGCATCTCCGGTGGGCAGCTGCAGCGGCTGTCCCTGGCCCGCGCACTGCTGCCGAACCCGCAGGTGCTCATCATCGATGAGGGCCTCAGCCAGCTCGATGCCGACACCGCAGCCGAGGTCCGGCAGCGTCTGCAGTCGATCGAGAACCTCACGATCATCGAGATCACCCACCGGGCCGACCTCATCGACGATACGGCTGCTGTGTGGGTGCTCGACCTCGGCACGGTCGTCGAATCCGGCACCGCCGGCCAGCTGCGTTCACGCAACGGCCCGTTCCAGCGGCTTGAGGCGCGCATGGCCTACGATGCCTGAGTGATTCTCCACCTGCTCACCGGCGCGCTGACGGGCTGGTCGCTCATCATCGCCGTCGGCCCGCAGAACGCTCTGGTGCTCCGGCAGGGCATCCGCCGCGAACACCTCGGCGTCGTGCTGGCCATCTGCATCATCGCCGATGTTGCGCTCATCGGCCTGGGCACCATCGGCATCGGCGGTCTCATTCTGCTGGTGCCCTGGTTGCTGACAGCCCTCAAGTGGCTGGGTGCTGCCTATCTTGTGTGGTTCGCTCTCATCACGCTGCGCTCCGCCTGGCACACCACCGGTCTGAGCGCCGATGCACAGCCGCGCACCCGCAGGCAGATCGTGCGCACGACTCTGACGCTGACCTTCCTCAACCCCGGCGTCTACCTCGACACCGTCGTCATGGCCGGCAATCTGGCCAATCAGCAGGGTGCAGACGGGCGGTGGTGGTTCATGCTCGGGGCGATGGCCGCCTCGGTCAGCTGGTTCCTTGTCATCGGCTTCGGTTCCCGAGCGCTGGCGCCCGTCCTGGCCAAACCGCGCCTCTGGCAGGCAATCGACGTCGCGATCGCCGTTGTCATCGTCGTTTTAGCGGTCCGTCTCGTGCTCTCCTGAGCCGGTATCAGCGGACGCCTCGCCTGCGTCACCGGCAGTTGCTTCACGGCCGGTCTCAGGCACATCTTCGGCTGGGCGTGTGGCGGAGTCGACTCGGCGTGGATTCGGCCGTGATGCCCATGCCGGGACCGGGTGGGATCTCGTCGCCCAATGCGGTGGCCGGTCTGCCAGCAGCCGCTCGTCGCCGTTGGCCTCCGAAGCCGGAGTGGACCCCCCGGATTCGTTGCGCAGAGTGCGCCGATAGGCCTCGATCGCAGCCTGCACCCGCGGATCCTTCGTCACGGTCTCAGGGCTTCCGGTTGTCAGCCCCGGCAGCATTTCCGGCGGGCTCGTCGGCATCCGCTGCTGCTGGGGATGCGGCGTCCTCCACAGTGGAGGCATCGGCGGACTTCCGTTCGGCTCCCGTGCTGCCGCTGAATGAGTCGGCTGCCTCAGCCTCGTCCTCATCTGCCGTGGTGCTCGCAGTCGGTGTGGGGTTCTCACCTGCCGTGGTAGTCGCTCGTACAAAGCTCTCGCCTGCAGCAGTGCTGTTGTCCTTGCTGTCATCCGGCGCCGCGGAGCTGTCCGCTTCGTCACTGTCGACCAGCCCGGCGTCAAGCAGCTCCTGTTCGCGCAGTTTGCCGGTGTCGTACTGCGGCATGACAGCGGTCTGGTCCGGTCTGGCATCAGCGGCCGGGACGAAGACGTCTTCTTCTCGCTGACTCGTGCCCGCATGGGTGGACTTGCGTTCGTTGGCGCGGCGGCGGAATCGCTGCACGGCTTCAGTGAGCACACTGTCGACGCGGTGGGCGCGGCTCTTGACAGCCAGCGCGGAGCGCAGCTGGTCCTTCAGCCCGGCGTCGGTGCGCGAAACACCATCAGATTGGATCCAGTTGAGCATCGCATCGAAGTCCTCA
Source organism: Brevibacterium luteolum (assembly GCF_025147615.1). Lineage (NCBI taxonomy): Bacteria > Bacillati > Actinomycetota > Actinomycetes > Micrococcales > Brevibacteriaceae > Brevibacterium > Brevibacterium luteolum. Next base: position 17,264 of record NZ_JALXPM010000043.1, read on the forward strand.
GCCGAGTAGGTGTAGACCGGCAGGCCCGGGGTCACGCGCGGGCGGTTGCCCTGCCGGCCAACGACGACGGCTGCCGCGCGGGCGGCGTTGAGCACTGCCTGCGGGGAGAGCTCCTCGACGGTGTCCTTCCAGACGTCGAAGATCCGCTCGGCCTCGCGCTGCGGATCGACGAACGCATCGGTCGTCCACACCCGCAGGCTCCGCCAGCCGTGGCGGGCCAGGTTCTCATGCCGCAGACGTTCGCGTTCGCGGATGCTCTTCCGGCTGACATAGGAGGCCCCGTCGGATTCGACGGCGACAGCCATGCCCTCATCCCCTGCAGCGGAGACGGCCACAGCCAGGTCGATGCCGGCGTATCCGGCGTGGGGTTCGACGCCCATGCGAATAAGGCGCTCGGCCAGGTCATCGATGACAGGGGCGACGTCGTTGTAGATCGCCAGCTCGACACCGGCATCCTCAACGGGTGCCGCCTCGGCACCGCCAGCCCCAGCGTCGGTGGTTCCGGACTCCGCCTCCGAGGTATCGTCGTCCGACTCGACGATACGGCTTGCAGCCGTCGAGCCGTTGCCGATTCGCTGCGCCGGCGTGTGGGCTGCACCGTCGGTCTCGTCGTCACCGGCCGTCTCGGCAGCCTCACCGGCGGCAGAGGAGGTGCCCTCCGCCTCGGGTGCGGTGTCTGCCTGCGGGCTCAGCCCGCCGGCGGCCACGGCTGCCAGCAGGTCCGGCAGCACGGCGGCACCGTGGCGCAGCCGAGCGGGATCGAAGTCGTCGGCCTCGAAGCAGGAGACGAGCGTGAGCTTGCGGCGGGCGCGGGTGACGGCAGCGGCCAGCAGCTTCTCACCGTCAGGTTCGGACAAGGCGCCGAAGTTGTAGATGACCCGGCCCTGGCGGGTGCGGCCGTAACCGAGGGAGAAGATGACGGCGTCGCGGGCCATCCCCTGGATCTGCTTGCAGTCGGTGACGACGAAGGGCTCCTTCGACCCGTCCGAGAAGAAGGAGGCGACATACGGGTATTGGCGGATTGCCTGCTGAATGCCGGCGGCCACGCGCTTGGCGTGCCACGGGGTGAGGGTGATGACGGCCAGCGACTGGCGGGCGTTGGTGCGGGCGTGTTTGAGCACGAGGTCCACGACCCGCTGCACTTCGGCATCAAGGCTCTCGACCTGGCCGGTGGCGGTGTCCGGGGAGCCGAAGGCGTCGGGCACATACGCGAACTCCAGGCCGGTGCCCTCGTTCGTGTGGGCGCTCGGCAGGCCGGTGATGGTGCCGTCGTAGAACTGCTCGTTCACGAGCCCGAGCAGGCCTGCTGGGGACAGCCGGTAGCTGGTGTGCAGGCTGCGCACGGGCAGGAACTCGCGCAGCTCAGCGAGCACGCTCGGGGTGCCGAAGCCGTTGGGCACGGTGCGCCGGTCGACGGCGACACTGAAGTCGCGCGGCCCGAGCAGCCGGTCGTCGCCCATTGCGATGATCTGCTTGCCGCGGGCGATCGCCGGCAGCACCTCGGGTACGGACATCCGGCCGGCGTCGGCGAGGATGACGGTGTCGAACATCGGCAGGTCGGCGAAGTGCTGCGGCACGTCGAACGGGCTCATGAGCCAGACCGGGGCGAGCGCACCGAGCACATCGGGAGCGGTGAGGCTCAGCGGTTCGACGCGGAACTGGCGCGACCGCAGGGCTGCACGCAGCGCCTGGGCCTGCTGGCCGTGTTCGCCGATCGCGTGCTTCCAGCCCTGGGCGTGCGACCACTGCAGGCGCTGAGCGCCGGCAGCGACGTACTGGCGGTCGCAGATGCGGAAGTCGGCGGCGGTGCGGTGCATCGCCTCGGAGTCGTGCTGGCCGATCTGCGGGTCCTCGGCGGCCAGGCGCTGCAGCACGGTCGCCCAGTAGGCGAGGTCGAACTCCTCGCCGACGAGCTCGTGGGCGGCGCGGCGCGAGCGCAGGTCGTCGATGAGCTCGCCGAGCCCGGCTCGGCGCAGCTCGGCATCGAGGTGGGTGCGCGCCGGCAGATCAGACAGGGCCTCCTTGTCCTCCCCCATCGCCTGCAGGCGGGCGTGGAGCTCCTCGACGAGCATCTCGTCGAGGTCGCCGCCGTCCGGGGTGTCGGCCATCACCGGTGAGAGCTTGTCGAGGTCGGCTTGGATCTCCTGGTACTTCTCCTCGGCGTCGAGCAGCCCGCGGGGCACCTTGAGCCGGGTGCCTCCGCCGGCCAGGTCCTGGAGGGCGGCACGCTCGTCGCGCGCGTTGATGAGTGCGGTGTGCAGGTCGTCGACATGGGCGCCGGGCCGCAGGAACTCACGGGCGGCCTTCTTCAGGCGGCGGCGCTCCATCATGCCCATCGGGTTGTCGTGCTCGGCGCGGTACTCGTTGGAGCCGGTCGCGGCGATGAGCTCGCTGAGGTTGTGCTCGTAAACATCGGGCGAGAACCTGTCGAGGGTGCGGCGCACGCCCAGCAGCACCTTGAGCGCCTGCCCCCAGCCGGCGACGGTGCGTTCGGGGTTGAGGCCGGCGTCGCGCAGCACCGGTTCGCACAGCTGAGTCAGCTGCGGGATCTTCGCAGCGACCCGTTCGGCCACGGTGCGGGCGGCCTCGGCGTCGGCATCGGAGTTGAAGCGGGCGCCGAACCACACGGTGTCCTCGACTTCAAGGGTGAAGGCACCGAGTGCTGAGAGCTTCAGCAGCTTCTCGCGCAGCCGGGAGCGGTGACCGGGTTCTGCGGTCATGATGTCGTCGCCGAAGCGCACCCCGGTCGTCGGGCCGGGCTGCTGGGCGGTCAGTCTGGCGAGGTGCTGCATCGTCTGGTAGACCGAGACTCCCCACGGCTGGCGGATCCGGTGGAGGGACTCGGCGTGCTGGGACAGGGTGTCGCGCTGTTCGTTCAGCCGCTGCAGCAGGGTGCCCAGATCGGGGCGCTCGGCCTTCTCGGCCTGGGCGATAAGGCGGATGAGCTGACGGTGGATGTCGCGGGCGGAGTCGCGGCCGTCGATTGCCAGATCCGGCAGGCCAGCGGCCCCCATCCGGGTGGCGAAGTCATCGAGCGCATCGGAGTTCTGCGCGACGTAGAGCACGCTGCGCCCGGTGTGGGCCAGGGTCGTGGCGATCGCGGTCGCCAGCTGGGTGGCCCCAGTCCCCGGCGGGGTGTCGACGACGAGTGACTGGCCGGCCACAGCGGCATCGACGACGGCCTGCTGGTCACCGTCGACGTCGATGGCGAGGAACTCCTCCTGCGGTCTGCGGTCCGGCAGCGGCACCGGGCCAGAGGCGGTTCCCGCCTCGGCGCCGGCTGCCGCCTGAGCGGTGGGTTCGGGCAGCGCATCGGTCTGGCCGGCGAGCGCCCTGAGGATCGGGTGCGCCTCGGGCAGCTCCTCGCCAGTGTAGGGGGAGACGATGTTGGCGAATGTGGAGACGATGAGCCGCTGGTTGACGAGAAGGCCGGGCACACTGCGGGCGACCTCGCGCAGCCGCTCGAAGACCGGGTTGGGGTCGAATCCGTGGCTGTAGCCGGTAGAGGCGACCCATTCATCGACGTCGATGGCGATGTCGTGTTCGCGGTGCAGGAAGTCGATGAGTGCGGGGTTGATGGTGATGCTCTCGTCGAGGACGATCTCGTAGTCCTCGACCCGGGAGCCGCGCGGAACGAGGCGCACGTGACGCAGCATCACCGGTGCGGCGTAGTCGAGACGGGCGCCGGAGTCGCTGTCCTCACTCCAGGTGGCGAAGCCGATGGCCAGGTGGGCGGTGTTGATGCCGCGTTCGCTGGCTAGCTGGTCGGCCTTCTGGCGGATCGAACGGGCCCGGCGGCGAGCGTCGGAGAGCTGGTCATGATCCCGGATGAGGCTCGAGAGCCGGGTCGGCCTGCCGGCCAGCAGCTGTGCCAGGCCAGAGGGGTGGGCGCCGGTCAGTTCGATGGAGCCGTCGCGGGAGTCCCGATACTGCAGCATGGTGTCGCGTCCGCCGATCTTGGCAGCGCGAGTCTTCCACGCGGCAAAGGCCTCGCCGACTGTGGACTTCGTTGCATGTTCGGTTGATGACACACTTCGAGCCTAACCATTAGCCAGCGGATTCGCGCGCTGGCGCACCGGGGAGCAGGAATTTTCCATGCCGCTGGTACACTGGGCTGGTTGCTCAGCAGCTGCCTGCATACAGGTCGGCGACCGGGCGCTAAGCCCCCGTAGCTCAGGGGATAGAGCACCGCTCTCCTAAAGCGGGTGTCGCAGGTTCGAATCCTGCCGGGGGCGCCAGATTCACCGATTCACGCAATCCTGATAAGGTTATCAAGCAACGCACTCGCTGATAAACTTATCAAAGCAGTTGTTCGTTGATAAACTTATCAGCACTATGCGTATTCCACTGCATTCGCCTTTCAGCCCCGGCTCGGACAGCGTCCCGCAGGTCTGGGCCGGTCGGACTGCCCAGCTGTGCGACTGGCAGCAGGTGGTGCGGCCACGACGCCTCGCGGGCATCGCTGAAAGAGGCCGGACCATCCTCGGGGAAGCCGGGATGGGCAAGTCCTCGCTCGTACGTCGTATTGCCGCTGATGCCAGGCAGCGCGGCGATTGGGTCACTCCGCAGCTGCGCATACCAGCCGGCACCGACCCGCTGCAGCGCCTCGCTGCAGCTCTTCTGGAGCTGGCCGATGCTGCAGGTTTGTCCGCCGGTCACGAGAGACGACTGGGGAAGCTGTTCGCACGGGTTGAGAGCATCGCCGCTGCAGGCGTCTCTGTGACCCTGCGCGATGCCGGAACGGCAGCGCCGTACACATCGCTGACCGAGCTTCTCGTCGAAATCGGACGTGCGGCAGCGAAGCGCGGCGACGTCGTCGTTCTCATCCATATCGATGAGGTGCAGAACATCGCGTCCGAAGAGGCGCTCTCCCAGCTGCTCATCGCCCTCGGCGACGCCCTCACCTTCGAGGATCCCGTCATCGCCCCTGGCGGGGTGGAGATCGATCGTGCGCTGCCGATCGCCGTCTACCTCACTGGCCTGCCCGAGTTCGAGGACCGCGCCGGATCGCGCATGGGCGCCACGTTCGCACGTCGGTTCCAGACCACAACTCTCACGGCGCTGGACGATGACGATCTCGTTGCAGCTTTGCACACCTTCGTCGGTCAAGGCTGGGAGGTCCCCGACGAGGAGGGCGGGACCGAACTCATCACCATGGAGCCTGCGGCTGCTGCCGCAATCGCCGACCTGTGCTGCGGAGAGCCGTTCCTCTTCCAGCTCGCTGGGGAGCGCGCATGGTTCGCCGGCACCGGAAACGTCATCACCGAAGCAGAAGCCATGGCTGGCTGGCAGAACGCCAAGGCCGAGGCACGATCGCACGTCGAGCGGATCCTCGCGCGCCTGCCCCAGCGCGAACGTGAATTCGTCGAAGCGATGGCAGAGCTTCCGCCTGAAGATCGAACGCTCACGCGCATCGCTGATCGCCTCGGCGGCCTGACGGCAACGGCAGCAGGACCGACCGCACAGCGCCTGGACTCTGTGCGCGGCATCATCAGTCGAGGCAAGCCCTACAGCTTCCGCCACCGCGCCGTCGAAGCACATCTGGCCAGCAGCTGGCCCGACGTCAGCGGCTCGAGACCTCAGGGACCCAGCACCGCCGATTGACGAGCGGCAGCAGGCCCGCTTCCCCTACCCCTCGAAATCAACCGCGCTCTTCGCTCGCGTGTCGACGTGCAGGCTGAAGACATCGGGCCGGGAGTAGTGGCCGACCGGATCGAAGTCGAGATGCGAGCGGTGCTTGGCCTCAAGGTCGACGTCGGCATAGAGAATCGCCTCCTCGTCGAAGACCGGCCCGGCGAGCACGGTGCCGGTCGGGTCGATGATGACGCTGCCGCCGCGAATGATCGACTCGGGGTTCGGCGGGTCGAAGTCGAACGGGTGATCGTCGGGCAGCGCGGAGGCCGGCAGGTACTGGCAGGCCGAGAGCACGAATACCCGGCCCTCGATGGCGATATGCGTCATCGACGACTGCCACACATCGCGGTCGTCGACGGTGGGGGCACAGTACACCTCGACGCCCTGGGCGTACATCGCCTGCCGCATGAGCGGCATGTAGTTCTCCCAGCAGATGACCGAGCCGACCCTGCCGGCCGCGGTGTCCATCGTGTCGAGTGTCGATCCGTCGCCGAATCCCCACACGAGCCGTTCGATGCCGGTGGGCATGAGCTTGCGGTGCGCACCGGTGAGCCCATCGTCGGGTGAGATGAGCAGGGCCGTGCAGTACAGAGTATTGCCCAGCCGTTCGATGACGCCGATGACGAGGGCTGTGCGGTGCTCGGCCGCGGCCTGGACGAGCTGGCCGACCTCCGGCCCGTCGAGCGTGATCGCCCCGGCCCGGTAGCGGGCGAACTCATCGCGGCCGCGCTCGGTGCGAAATCCCAGCGCCGCTCCGAACGCAGTGCCCTTGGGGTAGCCGCCGATGAACGCCTCAGGGAACACGATGAGCTCAGCGCCCCTGCCGGCCGCCTCGCTGATCGCCGCACACGCCTTGTCCGTCGAGGCCTGCGCGTCGAAGAGCACCGCGCCGCCCTGCACCACTGCCGCTGTCGTCATGACCGCCTCCTCACATCGTGTGACCAGGTTCACTGCTCACCCTATCGAGCACCGGCCGGTGACGACAGGCGCAACCGGCCACCGCCTCGGGCGCGTGGCGTTCGGCAACGACCCGGTGAACAGTAGGAATCGCCCAGCCGCTCTTGGCCGGCGGCTGGACTACAGTGAGAGCGACAGCTCTCCGTCCTGCACGTGAAGGAACCCCCCGATGTCAGCATTCCAGGCCCCTCCGGGCATGCAATCCCCGATCTACGGCGCCGACTTCTCCGTCGCGCTCGTCCGCCTCTTCCGCAAGGCCCTCGTCTTCGTCGGCCGCTCCAGCCGCAGCGAATACTGGTGGGGCCTCCTCGGCCTCGTCCTCGCCAATATCGCCATCAGCATCCTCCAGTCGATCATCCTCGGCCCGGCCGAACTGCTCTCCGGGGCGTTCAACACGGGTGTCTTCTCCGGATTCGGCAACCTGGCAACCATGCCGCTGTCGCTGCTGTCGCTCGCGCTCATGGTCCCGCAGCTCGCGCTGAGCTTCCGCCGCATGCACGACGCCAACTACTCCGGCTGGTTCGGCCTGCTCATCCTCATCCCGGGCCTCGGCTGGATCGCCTCGATCGTCATCGGGTTCCTGCCGACTGAGCAGAACACCCGCTACGAGACCACGGTGTGACACGGCTCAGCCACGCTTGGGCACACAGCAGCAGCGGCCGCATCGATCGATGCGGCCGCTGTCGTCTGCTCGGGCCGGGCCCGAGGTGTGGGTTCAGTCGTCGACGGCGTCGCGACCGCGGCGGACGATCTTCGGGTCAGCGGCGTAGACGACCGAGGAGTCCTTGCCGGCGTAGTCGAACTGGTTGAGATAGAAGCGCATGGCGTTGAGGCGGGCGCGCTTCTTGTCGTTGGATTTGATGGTGATCCACGGCGCGTGGTCGGTGTCGGTGCGCCGGAAGGTCTCCTCCTTCGCCTTCGTGTAGTCCTCCCATCGGTCGAGGGACTCCAGATCCATCGGTGAGAGCTTCCACTGCCGGACCGGGTCGATCTGGCGGATGGCGAAGCGGGTGCGCTGCTCGGACTGGGTGACGGAGAACCAGAACTTCGTGATGTGGATGCCGGAGTCGATGAGCATCTTCTCGAACATCGGCGCCTGCACCATGAACTCCTCGTACTGCTCATCGGTGCAGAAGCCCATAACGCGCTCCACGTTGCCGCGGTTGTACCAGGAGCGGTCGAACATCACGATCTCGCCGTGGGTGGGCAGGTGCTGAACGTAGCGCTGGAAGTACCACTGGCCCTGCTCGCGGTCGGAGGGCTTGTTCAGTGCGACGACGCGGGCGGCACGGGGATTCAGGTGCTCGGTGAAGCGCTTGATGGTCCCGCCCTTGCCGGCGGCATCGCGGCCTTCGAAGACGATGACGTGGCGCAGGTCGTAGTCCTGGCTCCAGTACTGGAACTTCAGCAGCTCGACCTGAAGGCGGTACTTCTCCAGTTCGTACTCCTCGCGGCTCATCCGTTCGTCATACGGGTAGCCTTCGCGCCAGGTTTCGACCGCTTTGCCCATCGGGTCGATGAGGTCGGGGTCGGGGTTGTGGCCATCAGCGACGGTGTAGCCTTCGGTGTTGAGTCGATCGATGTATTCTCGCAGATTCTCGCGCTGTGACAGATCCACTGGTCCACTTTCTGTTCGGCAGCTGGTATTCGGCTGGAGTTCCGGTGCAGTCTCTTAAACACATCTGACGCTG
>NZ_JALXPM010000044.1:0-23655 GCF_025147615.1 Brevibacterium luteolum
TGGCGCGGAAGCCCACCGCGTTGGCCACCCCGGCGCGCTCACCGGCGGCCGTCGTCATGCCCTCGAGCATCTCGCGCGGGGCCGGATGGCCGGGCAGAGCCTCAAGGTAGACTTCGTGGGCTGACAGCGAGGCGATGCCGCGCTCCAGCGGCTCCCCGGTGACCTCGACCGCGCAGGTCGGCTCGTCCCCGGAGACGAGCAGCCAGTCGGTCTTCCACGCCTCCAGGCCCTCTTCGGTCTGCAGCTCGGGGAAGATCCACGGATTGTCGGCATCGCGGATCGCATCGATGACGGCCAGGCCGACATTGCGGTGGTCGACGTGGTTGAGTCCGAAGCTGACCTCCAGCTTCCACGGCAGGGTGATGATCGCCTGCGGGCGGTAGGTGCGGATCTGCCGGGTGATCGCCTTGCGCAGCGCATGGTCGGCCTCGACGAGACCATCGGGGAAGTCGAGGATCGTCAGCGACTCGACTCCCACCTCGGCGCAGGCGGCCTCCTGCTCGCGGCGGCGCAAAGGTGCGACCTCTGCCGGGTCCATGGTGCGGATGCCGGCCTCCCCGGCGGTCAGCAGCAGATAAGAGACGTCGATCCCGGCCGCCGTCCAGGCCGCGACAGCGCACGAGGCGCCGTACTCCATGTCATCGGGGTGGGCGACGACGCCGAGGACGCGGTCGATGCCGGTGGTGTCGAAGAACTCGAGATCGCTCATGCATCCACCCTAGTTCATGGGCGGGCAGATCTCAGCGGGACTCGTCTGCCGCCCCCGGTCCGTCGCCGGCGGCATGGGAGCCGCCTGCAGTGTCAGTGCCGGACGGCGCTCCGGGAGCGGAGCCGGTGCTCGCCGGCGCACCTGCCGCGGCGTTGTGCGTGTCGTCCTTCTTGCCGTGGCCGAAGGGCAGCAGGTGCATGATGCCGACGATGATGAGTCCGACGATGAGACCGAGGATGAGCGAGCAGATCGTGTTGATGAGCCAGCCGAGCACCGCGCCGACTGCCGGCACAGCAGCGCCGTAGCCTTCGAGGTGGTGGACGACGCTGTAGAGGCCGTCCCAGCCGAGGTCCTTGGTGCCGACGAGCAGGATGTGCCCGCCGACCCACAGCATCGCAAACGTGCCGATGATCGAGATCGCATCGAGCACCCGCGGCATCGCCGCGACGAGGAAGTGGCCGAACTTCTGCGTGCCGGCAGAGTCCTTCTGGGTCATCGCCAGGCCGATGTCGTCCATCTTCACCAGCAGCGCGACGACGCCGTAGACGAGGACGGTGATGCCGATGGCGACGGCGATGAGGATGATCGTGCGGTTGAGGATCGGTTCGCTGGCGACCTCGTTGAGGGAGATGACCATGATCTCGGTCGAGAGGATGAAGTCGGTGCGCACCGCGCCGGTGACGACCTGCTTCTCGCTCTTCTCGCCCTGCAGCTGGGTCGGCTCGCCCTTCTCGGCGTGGTGGCCGCGGATCTTCTCCCAGACCTTCTCTGCGCCTTCGAAGCACAGATAGCAGCCGCCGATCATGAGCAGCGGGGTGAGCACCCACGGCAGGAACTGGCTGAGCAGCAGCGCTGCGGGCAGGATGATGAGCAGCTTGTTGCGCAGCGAACCGAGGGTGATCTTCCAGATGATCGGCAGCTCACGGGCCGGTGAGACGCCATGGACGTACTGCGGGGTGACCGCGGCATCGTCGACGACGACGCCGGCGGCCTTCGCACTGGCCCGGGCGGTCGCGGCGGCGACGTCATCGGCGCTGGCAGCTGCCATGCGCGCCATCGCAGCGATGTCGTCGAGCAGGGCGACGATGCCGCCGCTCATCGGTCGGCTCCGAACGTCCTGATTCCCGTCGCCGAGGCGGTGGCCGGGCTGGCCGGCCGGCGAAGGTGGGTGCGTGCTGTCATAGCTGACATCTTACGGCCCACCGGCGCTGACGCGGCGCTCATCGGCAGGGTCACTTGACTCCGCGCATGAGCTTGATGACCGGCTTGGCGGTCATGAGCACGAGGAGACCGGCGACGATCGAGGCCAGGCCCAGCGTCGTCCAGTACGGCACCTGGTTGTCGGCGTCGTAGTACTTGGCGAACACGCCGGACAGCGAGGTGCCGACACCGGAGCCGAGGAAGTACAGCGCGATCATCTGCGAGGTGAACACCTTCGGCGACAGGCGGGTGGCCACCGACAGGCCGATGGGAGAGATGAGCAGCTCGGCGGCGACGAAGAGCGCGAGGATGAACACGACCCACAGCAGTGGGACGGTGTTGTTCTGCGCGTGAGCATAGGGCAGGAACAGCAGGTAGGCCCCGCCGATGATGAGCAGGGACAGGCCTGCCTTGACCGGGGTGGCCGGCTGCCGGTCGCCGAGCTTGAGCCAGATGGCGGAGAACACCGGGGCCAGGGCGATGACGAAGAACGCCGGGATCAGGGTGATCCACGAGATCGGCATCTCCCAGCCGAAGATGTTGCGGTTCATCTGCGTATCGGAGTAGCCGGTCAGGGCGTTGAAGATCTGCTGGTACAGCGACCAGAACGCGACGGTGGCCAGCACGAACGGGATGAACGACAGCGTGCGGGAGCGCTCGACGTCGGTGATCTCGTTGGAGCGCAGGATGACAGTGAAGTAGGCGATCGCTGCGACGAGGCACACGATGGTCGTCCACATCGCGAGGTTGTCGGCGTTCATCGCGCCGGTCATCCACAGCGCGGCGATGGCGGCGACGACACCGAGAGCACCGGCACCGAACTTCCAGCGTGCACCGGCAGGCAGCGGGTTGACGACGACCTTCGCCGATGCCGGAAGGTTCTTCCGGCCGGTGAGGTAGAGCGCCAGGCCGATGGCCATGCCGACCGCGGCAGCGCCGAAGCCGATGTGGAAGCCGATGTCCTTCTGCAGCCAGCCGGTCACCAGCGGGCCGAGCAGGGCGCCGATGTTGATGCCCATGTAGAACAGTGAGAACCCGGCCTCACGGCGGGTGTCCTTCTCGGTGTAGAGCGTGCCGACGATCGCACTGGCGGTGGCCTTGAGGCCGCCGGATCCGAGCGCGACGAGGATGAGGCCGAGTGCCACGCCGCCGATGCCCGGCAGCAGGCCGAGGGCGATGTGACCGCACATGATGATGACGGCAGACCAGAACAGCACCGGTTCTGCGCCGAACACCCGGTCGGCCAGCCATGCGCCGCCGACGGTGGCGAGGAAGACGGCACCGCCGTAGGCGCCGACGATCGCGAATGCCGTCGGCTGGTCCATGCCGATGCCGCCGTCGGTGGTGGCGAAGTACAGGTAGAGGACCAGGATGCCGGTCATGCCGTAGTAGGAGAAGCGCTCCCACATCTCGAGGCCGAAGAGCTGCATGAGCGGCAGCGGATGGCCGAAGAAGCGAGTGTCGTTGCGCATGTCCTCAGCGCTCAGAGCCGAGGCGTCCGTGGGAGACGAGCCAGTCATATCCTTAGTCCTTGTCACTCGGTCGCTGCCTTCAGACCAGGGGCCGGCAGGTGCCGGGGCAGTGCTGAAGGCCGCCGACACTCTACTCCTGTGACACAGCTCGCGCCAACGAACCTTGTCGCCTCGCGCACACCCTCCAGCCGCTGACCCGAACGCCCTCATCACCACGGGCGACAGCGGCCCGGCCGCGCTGTACATGGCATCGCCGCTGGTGGGAGGATGAGGCCATGACTGCACAGGAGACCACCGGCGGCGGGGCACAGCGCCGCGTCGAGGTGACAAGGATCACGGAGAACCACTACCGGGCGCGCACCGCCTCGGGTGCGGAGATCGAGTTCGGCCGCGGCGAGGGCCTCATGACCCCCGTCGAGCTGCTGCTGGCGGCCACCGCCGGCTGCTCGGCCATCGACCTCGACACCGTCACCACCCGCCGCACCGAACCCGAACGCTTCGACATCACCGCCACCGGCGAGAAGATCGTCGAAGACGACGAGGCCTCCCGGCTCGACGACATCCGGCTGCACTTCGACCTCGCCTTCCCCGATGATCAGGCCGGCCGGCAGTCGGCGAAGATGGTCGAACGGCTGCTCAAGCTCTCCCACGACCGCTACTGCACCGTCTCGCGCACGATCGAGAACGGCGCACCGGTGACGATGACCTCCGAGGTCAGCCCCGACATCGCAGCACGCTCTCAGGACGCATAAGCGCCCAGCGCTTCGTGCCGGCGGCGCCTGCGCACCTAGGATGACCGCCATGGATGACACCTGGTTTGCCGGCGTGGCCGAGTACCACGAGCTGCTCATGGGTGCCGCCTGGCAGCGGCTCATGGCCCACATCGGGCCCGCCGTCGCCGAGGCGCTGGGCACCTCGGCGGGTCCGATCGTTGAGTTCAGGGCCGGGTCGGGCATCGGCATCACGCGCCTGCATGAGCGGTTCCCGCACGCCGATCTCATCGCGTGCGAACCTGATGCGATCATGCGCGCCGTGCTCTTCGGCCGGCTCGGGGCTGATGCGAGGATGCGTGAGCGCGTCACCGTCATCCCGCTGCCGGTCGCAGCCGAGCACGCAGAAGAGCTGCGCACCCAGCTGCCGGCTCCCGGCAGTGTGCCGGTCATCCTCGTCGCCCATGTGCTCGGCATCCTCGACGCCGATGCCCGGGGTCTGCGGTGGCAGCTCATCGCAGAGTCGCTGACCGATTCCGGCATCGCACTCATCACCGCCGGGTCCCCGCACGCAGACGACCCGGAAGACGCTGACGCGCAGACCGCGCCAGACGCTCCGCAGGTCTTCATCGAGGACATCACTGTCGGTGCGCACACTGTCACCGGGGAGTACCGGCGCGCGAACGGGCACATGCAGGTGACTTACACCCAACGTGATGCCGCCGGTGCGGTGCTGCGGCAGGTCGCGACCGAACCGCGGGAGATCACCGCTCCGCTGATGAACGAGGACTACCGACGTGAAGCAGCCGACCACGGCTTGGAATCACAGGTGGTCTCTGGCTACATCCTCTTACTCAGCCGTCAGCCTCAGTGAACACCTGGGCGAAGGCTGCGTGGATGTCAGGGGAGAAGAGCACGAAGCGCACCTCGTCGATGCCCTCCCAGCCATGGGCGGAGCATGCCTGCCCGGCGGCCTCAGCGGTCTCGGAAGCCGACCAGCCGTAGACCCCGGCGCCGATCGCCGGAAACGCCACCGTCCTGGCTCCCATACGCTGCGCCTCTCTCAGGCTCTCCGCATAGCAGGAGACGAGCACCTCGGGATCGGTCTGGCCGGCGTGCCGGTTCGGGCCGACGGTGTGGATGACCCAGTCAGCAGACAGGTTTCCGGCCGGAGTCGCGACCGCCAGGCCGGCCGGCAGGCCGTCGGGCAGCTGCTCGGCACGGACTTTCCGGCACTCTTCGAGCAGGTCCGGTCCGGCTGCCCGGTGGATCGCGCCGTCGACTCCGCCGCCGCCGAGCAGGGAGGAGTTGGCGGCATTGACGATCGCTTCGCAGGTCTCGGCGGTGATGTCTCCGGTGCGCAGGGTGATGCGCATAGTCAAGCTGCTCCTTCGGATCAGGCGGCGGTCAGCGAGACGGAGCACAGCCCGCCATTGACGTCGTATTCGGTGCGGATCTCGGTCATCTCCAGGTTGAACACCTCGGCGCCGGCCGTGTTGTCCTCGAACAGGGCGTGGACCCGCTGCGGGGCGCCGAACGTCTTGTGCACCTGCGCGGCATTCGGCCGGCACCACCACGACTCGACGAGCCAGGAGGGCACGACGATGCCGTTGAAGGAACCGGTGCGGTCGTAAACGAGGCGCAGCTCCACCTCGGCCAGCGTGCCGTAGGCGAAGAGGAACTCGACACCGGAGTTGACGAAGGTCCACCACACGCAGTCATCGGATTCCGTGCGCAGCGGATTCTCCCCGACGACGAGCATGGCGGAGAGGACGGCGATGTCATCGCAGCGGCGGCCGACAGCGCGACTGAGGGGAAGGATGTTTCCGGACACGGGCAGCGCGTTCATGTGACACAGCTTACAGTCGCTCACGTGTGAAGCGGGAGGGGCTGGACAGCGCGCCTATATCACGATTGCGTGACGATCGACGACCCGGCGGGTGGATCTTTTCACCGGCAATCGGGTTTTGGCTACGGTGAGATCGCATTCGTGTCCCACTTCCCACCAGGTCACTGGAAGGACATCCATGTCTCGCACGACCCATGCCCCGCTGCGCCGACGGTACCGCACCGTCCTCGCCGCAGCCGTTCTCACAGCCGCCGGGCTCACCGGCGTGGCCGGTCCCGCCGCGGCCAACCCGCTGGCCGATCCTCCGCAGATCGGTCACGATCTGCTGCCGCGCCCGCCGATCAAGCAGATCGAAGTCGATCCGCTCACCGGCCACGTCATCGACACCAACCCGGCCGCCGATCCGCCGCTCAAGCCCGGCTCCGGGCTGCACGAGGGCAAACCGGCCTTCGTCGACGTCGCCGTTGCCACGGTCTGGACCGATTCCTCCAGCCCGCGCAAGGTCGACCAGCCGGCGCTGGCCAACCCAGTGAAGCTCGATGAGTGGAACGCCAACCTCAAGGACACCGAGGTGCGCCGCGGACTGACCGGCAAGACACAGACCCAGGCGCTCTACGGCGACGAAGTCCGTGTCCTGTCGCTTACGAAGGACTGGGCGAAGGTCGCCGTGCGCTCGCAGTCCGACCCCGGCGCCAAGCACGGCTATGAGGGCTGGATGCCGCGCGCCCAGCTCGTCGGCAACCCGGACTTCGGCAAGCTGCGCGGTACAGGCGAGCTCGCCGTCGTCAAGGCGGTCAAGACCGCTGTCAGCGACGCCCCGGGCGGCAAGGCGATGAAGGCCGTGTCGACGAACACCGAACTGCCGGTGCTCACCCGCAGCGATGATGCCGTGCGCGTGCGCCTGCCCAACGGCACCACCGGCTGGGTCAAGTCCGCTGACGTGCGCCTGCAGGCGTCCGGCACCGGCGCCCCGAAGCCCAAGCCGACCGATCTGACCGCCACGGCCAAACGGTATGAGGGCATCCGGTACATGTGGGCTGGCACGTCCCAGTACGGCTTCGACTGCTCCGGTTTCACCTATGCAGTCTTCCGCTCCCACGGCATCGACATCCCGCGCGACTCCGGCCCGCAGTCGAAGGCCGGCAAGAGCGTGAAGGCCTCGCAGCTGCAGCATGGCGACCTCATCTTCTTCGCCAATCGCGGCGGCAAGGGATCGGTCCACCATGTCGGCATGTACATCGGCGGCGGGAAGATGATCCACGCCCCGAACGCCTCGAAGAACGTCGAGATCGTCGACTGGAAGAAGTGGGATCGCTCCGGCCAGTTCGCCGGCGCCAAGCGCTACCTCTGACAGATCTGAGCGCTGAGAACAGCAGGGCCCGGAACCGATCGGTTCCGGGCCCAGCTGTTGTCGCTGAGGATCAGAGGATCAGACGTCCTTCTTCTCCAGCGTCTTCATGATCTCGTTGAGAGTCTTCGACGGACGCATGACAGCCGAGGCCTTCTTGTCCTCGGGCAGGTAGTAGCCGCCGATGTCGGCGGAATCGCCCTGCACGGCGAGCAGCTCCTCATCGATCGTGTCGACGTTCTCGCGCAGCTGACCGGCGATCTGCTTGAACGCCTCAGCCAGCTCAGCGTCCTCGGTCTGCTTGGCCAGCTCCTCAGCCCAGTACAGGGCCAGGTGGAAGTGGCTGCCGCGCGAATCCCGCTCGCCGACCTTGCGCGACGGCGACTGGTTCTCGTTGAGATAGGTCTCGGTCGCCTTGTCCAGGGTCGATGCCAGCACACCGGCGCGCTCATTGCCCGCACTGCGGTTGAGGTGGCGGAAGCTCTCGGCAGTGGCGAGGAACTCACCGAGGGAGTCCCAGCGCAGGTGGTTCTCCTCCAGCAGCTGCTGGACGTGCTTCGGTGCCGAGCCTCCGGCTCCGGTCTCGAACAGGCCGCCGCCTGCGATGAGCGGAACGACCGAGAGCATCTTTGCCGAGGTGCCGAGCTCGAGGATCGGGAACAGGTCGGTGTTGTAGTCACGCAGCACGTTGCCGGTCACCGAGATGGTGTCCTGGCCGTTGCGGATGCGCTTAAGCGAGTGCTTGGTTGCCGCGACCGGATCCATGATCTGGATGTCGAGGCCGTCGGTGTCGTGCTCGGGCAGGTACTGCTTGACCTTCTCGATAAGGTTGCGGTCATGCGCACGCGACTCATCGAGCCAGAACACGGCCGGGGTGTCGGAGATCCGGGCGCGGGTGACGGCGAGCTTGACCCAGTCGCGGATCGGCTCGTCCTTCGTCTGGCAGGCCCGCCAGATGTCACCGGCCTCGACGTCGTGGCTCATGAGCACGGTGCCGGAGGAGTCGACGACCTCGACGGTGCCGGCTTCGCTGATCTCGAAGGTCTTGTCGTGGCTGCCGTACTCCTCGGCCTTCTGGGCCATGAGACCGACATTGGGCACCGAGCCCATGGTGGCCGGATCGTAGGCGCCGTTGGCCTTGCAGTCCTCGACGACTGCCTGGTAGACGCCAGCGTAGGAGGAGTCGGGGATGACGGCCAGCGTGTCGGCTTCTTCACCGTCGGGTCCCCACATCTTGCCGCCGATGCGGATCATCGCCGGCATCGACGCGTCGACGATGACGTCGCTGGGCACGTGCAGGTTGGTGATGCCCTTATCGGAGTTGACCATCGCCATCTCCGGGCCTTCAGCCAGGCCCTTCTCAATGCCTGCGCGGACACCGTCGGCGACGTCTGCCGGGACATCGTCGAGTCCGGAGAGGATCGCGCCGAGCCCGTCGTTGGGGCTCAGGCCGGCCTTGGCCAGCTGCTCCCCGTAGGTGCGGAACACCTCGGGGAAGAACGCCTCGACGACGTGGCCGAAGATGATCGGGTCGGAGACCTTCATCATCGTCGCCTTGAGGTGCACGGAGAACAGCACACCCTCGTCCTTGGCGCGGGCGATCTGGTCGCTGAGGAACGCATCGAGCGCCGAGGCCTTGAGGAAGGTCGCGTCGACGACCTCGCCGGCGAGCACCGGAACCTCCTTGAGGGTCTCGGTTCCCGAGGCGGTGCGCAGGCGGATCGTGAAGGTGTCGTCCTGCTCGGCGATAACGGACTGCTCATTGGAGCGGAAGTCGTCCTTGCCCATCGTGGCAACCGCGGTCTTCGAGTCAGCCGACCATTCGCCCATCGAGTGGGGGTGCTTCTTGGCGTAGTTCTTCACTGCCTCCGGTGCGCGGCGATCGGAGTTGCCCTCGCGCAGCACCGGGTTCACGGCTGAGCCCTTGACCTTGTCGTAGCGCGCGCGGACGTCCTTCTCCTCATCCGTCGCCGGCTCCTCCGGGTAGTCCGGGAGCTTGTAGCCCTTCTCCTGCAGCTCAGCGATCGCGGCCTTGAGCTGCGGGACCGAGGCGGAGATGTTCGGCAGCTTGATGATGTTGGCCTCAGGCTGCTTGGCCAGCTCACCGAGCTCAGCGAGAGCATCGGGAGCCTTCTGCTCTTCGGTGAGGTAGTCGCCGAAGAGGGCGATGATGCGGCCAGCCAGTGAGATGTCACGGGTCTCGACCTCGACGCCGGCGGTGGTGGCGAAGGCTTCGAGGATCGGCTTGAACGAGTACGTCGCCAGCATCGGCGCTTCATCGGTATGCGTATAGATGATCTTTGACATGGTCAGTGACGTCTCCAGATCGCTAGGGGTTATCTCTGTCAGTCTACTCAGCGTCCCTGGCGGCGGCCTAACCCCCTCGGGCATGATGCGAGTGCGATCGCACACGCCCCGCCGGCCGGCTACCGGTTCGTACTATCCTGTTGCGCGGGGTCCACGCGACCCTGCCGCCACCAGGGAAGATCCGGTGACGGCTGAGAGCCAGCACAGGGGAGGAGACCGCGATGGCGAAGCTGTACTTCCGCTACGGCGCCATGAATTCGGGCAAGTCCACCGCCCTGCTGCAGGCGGCCTACAACTATGAGGAGCGCGGCCAGCGGGTGCTGCTGGCCAAGCCGCGCATCGACACGAAGGGCGCTGACGAGATCGTCTCCCGCTTAGGCGTCACCCGCACCGTCGACTTCCTCATCGACGCTGATGCCGATGTCGAGCAGATCTTTGCCGACACCGCCGGCTACGTCGACCACGATGCGCTCATCGAGAGCCTGGAGATGCCCGTCCAGCCGGTCGCCTGCCTGCTCATCGACGAAGCCCAGTTCCTCACCGACAGCCAGGTCGATGACTGCCTGCGGATCGCGACCCTGCGCAACGTGCCGGTCATGGCCTACGGCATCCGCACCGACTTCCAGACACGGGCCTTCCCCGGCTCAGCGAGGCTGCTGGAGATCGCCCACACGCTCGAGGAGCTCAAAACGATCTGCCGGTGCGGGCGCAAGGCGATGTTCAACGGCCGCCAGGTTGATGGCGAGTTCGTCTTCTCCGGCGACCAGGTCGCCATCGACGGCATGGACGTCACCTACGAGTCGCTGTGCGCCAACTGCTATCTCACCCGGTCCGGGGGAGTGCTCGGCGCGCCGCGCTGAGCCGGCCGCCGCCTCGGCGACGCCTAACGATCCGGACACGCCTGCGCCCTGCGGTATCGGTGCGTGAGCGCCTTCACTATGGTGGAAGCCGAACGTTCCGTGTGAAGGAGGAGGTTCGACCATGACGATCCCGCTGCTGTCCTACTCGATCGTCCACGATCCCGGCCCCGACGCTCCCGTCCTCATCCTCGGCAACGCGCTGGGCACCACCCGCGAACTCTGGGCAGGTGTGGCCTACCGGATGGCCGATGACTACCGCATCGTCACCTTCGACCTGCCCGGCCACGACCCCGCCAGTCACACTGCAGACGATCTTGAAGCCCAGCTCGCCGACCTCACTCTGACCGACATCGCCGCTGGTGTCATCGCCATCGCCGATGCGATCGGCGCTGAGACCTTCCTCTACGCCGGCCTGTCGATCAGCGGCGGAGTGGCCATGCAGCTGGCCCTCGACCACCCCGACCGGGTCACCGCCGCAGCCGCTCTGTGCGCGGCCCCGAAGTTCGGCGACGCCGAGTCCTGGGACGCGCGCATCGCCGCCGTCCGGGCTCACGGCACCCGCAGCCTCATCCCCGACACCGCCGACCGCTGGTTCGCCGCCGGCTTCCTCGACGAGGACAACCCGGCAGGCCCGATGGTCTGCGAGATGCTCGGCAACGTCCCTGACGCCGGCTACATCGCCTGCTGCCAGGCGCTGTCGCGCTTCGACCTCACCGACCGGATCTCCGACATCTCCATCCCGATCCTCTTCGTCGCCGGCGCCCAGGACATCGGCAACCCACCGGAGTCCATGCGCGCCCTGGCCGAACAGGTCGAGGCAGGTGAAGCGACCGTCATCCCGGATGCCGCCCACATCGTCGTCGCCGAACACCCCGACCTCGTCTGCGATGCGCTGACCGCCTTCTTCTCCCGCACCGAGAACCGCAGCTGACACACCCCGTCCACCCGCCCCATCCATCCGCCTGTCCACTGCCCCCATCGATCTGAGGGAATGAGTCCGATGTCCGAGAACAGACCAGCTGGCGAACACGCCTCCCACTACTCGCCGCTGCCGTCCACCGGCAGCAGCGAGAAGAATATGCTCTCACCCGGTGAGCGGGCGGAACCGTTTTCGACATCGACGAACTACACCCGCTGGATCGGCATCATCGGAGGGCTCGTGCTCGCCGCCATCATCTGGTTCGTCATGCCCGAGGACGTGCCCCACGGCGCCCGCGTCACCGCCGCCACAGCCAGCCTCATGGCAGTGTGGTGGATGACCGAGGCGCTGCCGATCCCGGCCACCGCACTCGTCCCGCTCGTCGTCTTCCCCCTCCTCATCGAAGGCACCGAAGAGGCCCCGGTGACCGTCTCCTCAGTCGGCGCGAAATACGGCTCCGACACGATCTTCCTGTTCATGGGCGGGTTCCTCATCGCCCTGGCGATGCAGCGCTGGAACCTCCACCGGCGCATCGCCCTCATCATCCTGTCGTTCATGGGCGAGCGCACCGGCGCACTCATCGCCGGCTTCATGATCGCCACCGCGTTCCTGTCGATGTGGGTGTCGAACACCGCCACCGCCGTGCTCATGCTGCCCATCGGCCTGTCCGTCCTCGTGCTCGTCAACGAGGCGATGTCGAAGACCGGTGATGACACGCTCGAAGACTCCGAGAAGGCCGATGACGACGCGACCGGCACCGACGGCATCCTGCAGTCGCGCTTCGGGACCGCACTCATGCTCGGCATCGCCTATGCCGCCTCGATCGGCTCGGTCGCCACGATCATCGGCACCCCGCCGAACACCCTGCTGGTCGGCTACCTGCGCGAGAACCAGGGCATCAACATCCAGTTCGGCCAGTGGATGCTCGTCGGCACCCCGGTGGCGATCGTCATGCTCGTCGCCGCCTGGTTCGTGCTCACCAAGATGTTCTTCAAACCCGAGATCGACCGGATCCCCGGCGGCCGCGACCTCATCCGGGCGGAGATGGACAAGCTCGGACCGGTCTCCCAGGGCGAATGGCGTGTCCTCACCCTCTTCGTGCTCGCTGCTGTGTCGTGGATCGCGCTCCCGATCATCTTCGAAGACCCGCCGATCGACGACGCCGGCATCGCCATGACCATCGGCCTGCTGCTGTTCTTCATGCCCGCCGGCCACGCCCGCGGCGTCCGGCTGCTCGACTGGGAATCAGCCGTCGAACTGCCGTGGGGCGTGCTGCTGCTCTTCGGCGGCGGCCTGGCGCTGTCGGACCAGTTCACCAAGACCGGGCTGACCGACTGGATCGGCGAATCGGTCCAGGCGCTGGACTGGATGCCGCTGGTCGCGCTCGTGGTCATCCTCACCACCGGCATCATCTTCCTCACCGAGATCACCTCGAACACCGCCACCGCCGCGACGTTCATCCCGGTCGTCGCCGGTGTCGCGATGGGCCTGGGTTACGACCCGCTGCTGCTGACGATCCCAGTCGCACTGGCCGCCACCTGTGCGTTCATGCTGCCGGTCGCCACCCCGCCCAACGCGGTGGCCTACGGCTCGGGCTATGTGCGCATCGCCGACATGGTCAAGGGCGGCGCGGTGCTCAACGTCATCGGCATCGTCATCATCTCGATCGTCACCATGACGATCGCGGTGGGAGTCTTCTCGATCGCGCTGTGAGCGTGAGGACCGTCATGCCCTCAGCCTGCTGACCAGCAGTTAGGCTGAGGACATGGCGAAACTCTTCGAACCGATCACCCTGCGCGGACTCACCGTCCGCAATCGCGTCTGGCTGGCACCGATGTGCCAGTACTCCTGCGAGAACCGCGACGGCATGCCCGGTCACTGGCACCTCGTGCACCTCGGGGCCCGCGCCACCGGCGGGTTCGGGCTCATCCTCACCGAAGCCGCTGCTGTGCTGCCCGAAGGGCGGATCTCACCGCAGGACGCAGGCATCTGGTCCGATGCCCACGCCGAGGCCTGGGCTCCGATCGTCGACTTCGCCCACAGCCAGGGTGCAGCGATCGGCATGCAGCTCGCCCACGCCGGCCGCAAGGCCAGCACCTACCGTCCGTTCGTCGGCGAACCGTCCGGCTCCGTCCCCGAGGCAGAGGGCGGCTGGGCGACGGTCGGGCCCTCGCCCCTCGCATTCGAAGAGCTGGCAGAGCCCGCCGCGCTGAGCCGCGAGGCCATCGCCGAGGTGGTCGAGGCTTTTGCGGCTGCCGCCCGCCGGGCGGATAAGTCCGGTTTCGACACCGTCGAGATCCACGCCGCCCACGGCTACCTGCTCCATTCATTCCTCTCACCGCTGTCCAACGTCCGCGACGACGAGTACGGCGGTGACCTTGCTGGCCGCTCGCGGCTGCTCATGGAGGTCTACACCGCTGTGCGCGAGGCCTTCCCGGAAGACAAGCCGGTGCTCGTGCGGATCTCGGCCAGCGAATGGACCGACGGCGGCTTCGACATCGCCGAGGCGACCGAGGTCTCCATTGCCCTGCAGGACGCCGGTGCCGACCTCATTGACGTGTCCTCCGGCGGAAACGTCATCGCCGACATCCCCGTCGGCCCGTCCTATCAGGTGCCGCTGGCCGCCGAGATCGCCGCCGCCGGTGTCACCACCGGTGCCGTCGGGCTCATCACCGAACCCGCCCAGGCCGAAGGCGTCCTCGTCTCCGGTGATGCCGATGTCGTGTTGCTGGCCCGGGCCGGCCTGCGCGAACCGGCTTGGCCGCAGCGGGCCGCTCACGCCCTGGGCCTCAACTGGCGCGACGCTCCGTACCCGCCGCAGTACACCCGCGGCAAGTGGTGAGTCGACAGTCCTAAGACTGCGACGCTGCCTTCTCCGTACCGGCGTCGTCGGCCATATCAGCGGTGAGCTGCAGCCCGGCGACACCGGCGATGATGAGGACCAGACAGGCGATCTTGCCGGGCCCGAACTCCTCGCCGAGGACTGCGGACCAGGCAGCGGTCGTCCCTGCGCCGACTCCGGTCCAGATCGCATAGGCGGTGCCCATCGGGATCGCCCGCATCGCATAGGCAAGGCCGGTCAGCGATGCCGCGAGGCCTATGAGGAAGAGCGCTCCGCGTCCGGGGTGCAGCACACCGGCGGCCAGCATGCCCGCCCAGACCGCCTCGGCCATGCCGGAGAAGATGAGTGCCAGCCAGTACTTCGTCATGACAGCACCTGCAGTCCGACGACACCGGCGATGATCGCTGCGACACAGGCGATGCGCACCAGATTCAGCCGTTCAGTCCCGCGCAGCGCGCCGAGCGCCAGCGTGGTGATCGCGCCGACGGCCACCCAGACGGCGTAGCCGGAGCCGACAGGAACCTCCTGCAGACCCCACGCCAGGCCGCCCATAGAGACGATGGTTCCGATGATGAAGAGAGTCAGACGCGGCACGATGCGCAGATGGCGGGCGGCCAGGGCGAACGCCCACATCGCCTCGAACGTGCCGGATGAGATGAGAACAGTCCAGTACATGATGAGAAAGCGGCCGTCTTTGCGCTCGGCGGGTACGGCTCCCTCGTCCGCTGGCACTGTCGGTGCCTGCCCGCCACCATAGCACCGGCGCCACCACCCGGCAGGGCTCGCACATCCAGTGAGACCCGTGTGCGGCGGACACCGTTCCCGTTAGGCTGGAACCGGAGCCGCCGCTGGCAGCCGCTGGCGGCACACCGGAGAAGAGGAGATCGCCATGGACCTGCAGCTCACCGATGTTTCCCTCCGCTCGATCGCCGTGTCGGAGATGAGCAACAACGTCTACCTGCTTACCTCGGCCACGACCGGCCAGCAGGTCATCATCGATGCCGCTGACGACGTCGAGGCCATCGAATCGCTCGTCGACGCCGGCGCCGAGGCGGGGCCCGCCGATGCCGCCCACGTCACCGATGTGCTCACCACCCACCGGCACTGGGACCACGTCCGCGCCCTCAAGCCGATCACCGAGCGCTACGACGCCCGCACCGTCGCCGGCGTCAATGACGCCGAGGCGATCACCGAGGAGTCCGGCCAGACCATCGACCAACCGGTCGCCCATGGTGAGACCCTGTCCTTCGACGGCTTCGAGCTCGAGGTCATCGAGCTGCGCGGGCACACACCCGGATCTGTCGCGTATGTGCTGCGCGACTCCGGGGGAGAGGCCGTCATCTTCTCCGGCGACAGCCTGTTCCCGGGCGGCCCGGGCAAGACATGGAGCAGCGAGGACTTCGCCTCGCTTATGGACGACCTCGAGGAGCGGATCTTCGGGCAGTTCGGCGACGAGGCCCACGTGCTGCCCGGCCACGGTGATGCGACCACGATCGGTGCCGAGCGCCCGCAGATCCCTCAGTGGCGCGAGCGCGGCTGGTGACGCTCAGCGCACCTGCAGGTAGATGACCGCCGCTGCCGCCCACGCAGCGGTCAGCAGCAGCGCGGCGACGACACCGGTGTTCCACCGACGCTGCGGCGCCGTGTCTTCGAGCACCGGATCGGTGAGGAATCCTCTCTGCTTTAACTCGGCGTGGTAGTCGACGACCGCGATGATGAGCGGATTCGCGTTGTCGCGTGCACGCGCCCCAGCCGAGGCACTCGGCGGCATCTGCCGGGAGGTCGGAACAGCGCGCTTCATCGCCCGCGGCATCGCCCACGCGGATTCGTTCGTCCCCCAGCGCGTCGTGACGGCCAGCCCGTACCGCAGATCGAATTCATCAACCGCCGGCCAGGGGATCGGTGTCGTGCGCAGAATGTTGACGAAGGTCATTCCGGCAGGGGAGAGGTCGACGCGCGGGTGCCAGTACAGCGCCCAGATGAGTGCTGCACCGAAAGCGGGGACACCTATCAGCACCAGGGCGGTCAGCGGCGGGAACTGGTAGACGATGCTCACAGCTGCAACAACAGCGACGCCGATGGCAGTGCCGGCGAGGACACGGGAGCCGGCCGGGCGCAGAGTGCCCTCCTCGGGGAAGCTCGGTGGCCCGGAGCTCTGGCGATTCAGCAGCGAGAACATGGCCTCCACCCTAATCGAAAGCCAGCGCGGTTCTGCGCTTGCAGGACACGCGGAACCCCGCTGCCGGCACCTCAGAAGACCCGCCTCGGGAAGGGCCGGACGATGCAAGTTCATACAGTGATCTGCACAACATGCACCCCACCATTCATCGACGTCTCAAATCGGTAACGATAGGCGTTATTTCCCGGATTGTGGACTCCGTCACAGGCTCCGGTGGCCTAGCTTTGGTTGCAATCCACACTTCACTCATGAAGTGCTCACCTGGCAGCCATGATTGTCATGCTGTCAGGTGAGATTGCGATTACCGATAGAAGGAGACGACGTGAAAAGAGGCATTCTCACCGCAGCAGCCGGTGTGGCGGCGTCAGCACTGGTGCTGTCCGCGTGCACACCGCCCGGTGACGGTGGTAACGGCGGCAACGGAGGTGACGGCGGCAACGGCGGTGGCGGCGAAGTCAGCGTGATGTGGAACCAGCCGTTCTACTCGATGAACAACAACACTTCCGCCACCAACAACGTCACGAACGCCAATGTCGTGTACATGATGAACGACGCGTTCAAGTACTACGACGAGAACCTGGAGCTGCAGGACAACACCTCGTTCGGCACGGTCGAGCAGGTGTCCGAGGATCCCCTCAAGGTCAAGTACACCTACAGCGACAACGCCAAGTGGTCTGACGGCACCCCTGTCGACGCCGCGGACCTCGTGCTCGCCTGGGCTGCTCGGAGCGGCAACTTCAACACCACCGAGGACGCAGAGCGCGACGACGAAGGTGTCGTCGAGGACGCCGGCGGCGATGTCTTCTTCGACGCCGCAGAGCCGGGCCTGGCACTGATCAAGGACTTCCCGGAGATCTCCGAGGACGGCAAGGAGATCACCTTCGAGTACACGAAGCCCTTCGCCGACTGGGAGACCAACCTCACCATCGGTGACTCCGGCGTGCCTGCACACATCGTGGCCAAGAACGCCCTCGACACCGGTGACGCCGAGGAAGGCAAAAAGGCCACCCTCGACGCAGTCGAGAACGAGGACAAGGAGAAGCTGGCCAAGGTCGCCGAGTTCTGGAACACCGGCTACAACATGACGTCGATGCCGGAAGATGAGGATCTGCTCATCGGCACCGGCCCGATGAAGATGACCGACTTCAAAGAAGGTCAGTACCTGACCCTCGAAGCACGTGACGACTACGAGGGCGATCGCAAGCCGCAGCTCTCGAAGATCACGGTCCGCTACAACGAGGATCCGATGGCCGCCGTTCAGGCACTGGAGAACGGCGAGGTCCAGCTCATCAACCCGCAGTCGACTGCTGACGTCCTCCAGGCCGTCGAGGCCATCGACGGTGTTGAGAACAAGACCGCCGACGGTGCGACCTACGAGCACGTCGACCTGACCTTCGACAACAACGGTCCGTTCGACCCGGCTTCCTACGGTGGCGATGAGGAGAAGGCCAAGCAGGTCCGCGAAGCCTTCCTGCAGTCGATCCCGCGCGGCAAGATCGTCAACGACATCGTCAAGCCGCTCAACGATCAGGCTCAGATCCGTAACTCGTTCACCCAGGTTCCGGGCTCGCCTGACTACGACACGATCGTTCAGGGCTCGGGCATCGAGGACACCTACGGTGAAGGCGATGCCGAGAAGGCCAAGCAGATGCTTGAAGAGGCCGGCGTCGATGAGGCTCCGAAGGTCCGCCTGCTGTACGCGAAGGGCAACGCCCGTCGTGAGCAGGAGTTCCAGCTCATCAAGGAATCGGCTGAGAAGGCTGGCTTCGAGGTCATCGACAACTCCTCCGAGACCTGGTCCGAGGACCTGGGCAACGGTGAGTACGATGCTTCGCTGTTCGGCTGGCAGTCCACCTCGACCGCTGTGACTGAGTCCGACGCGAACTTCCGCGCCGGTGGTCAGAACAACTTCGGCGGATTCGCCAACGATGAAGTCGACAAGCTCTACGACGAGCTCCAGACCGAGACCGACCCGGCACGCCAGGCTGAGATTCTCGGCGAGGTCGAGAAGATCCTGGTCGATGAAGGCTTCGGCCTCACGCTGTTCCAGTTCCCGGAGGTCGTTGCGTACTCCGATCAGCTGCAGAACGTGAAGCCGATGACCGTGTCACCGACCATGTTCTGGAACTTCTGGGAGTGGGAGATGTGAGGTAGAGGTCCTCTTCACTGAGACCTCTTCAGCTCTAACCGGCGGGGGTGCCGGCACCTGGCACCCCCGCCTCACCCTGTTCCACGACCCTCACGGGAAGACCAATGATCAAATATCTCACCAGGCGATTCTTATCGGCTGCACTCGTCATGCTCATCGTGACGTTCCTGATGTACATCCTGATCGACCTTGCGATCGATCCCCTCGCTGATCTGCGCACCTCCACCTCGCCGAACGCGGCGCAGCTGATGGAGAACCGCGTCCGCAATCTCCAGCTCGACGTCCCCTCACCTATCCGTTACTTCTGGTGGCTCTCCGGCGCCGCTGGCTGCCTCATCGGCCAGTGCGATCTCGGTTCCTCGTGGCTCTCGGGCCAGGCCGTGACGAGCATGCTCCAGGGCGCGATCATCAACTCCGTCAAGCTTGTCTTCGTCGCCACCTTCGTGTCGATCCTCCTCGGCGTCACCGTCGGCCTCATCTCGGCTATCCGCCAGTACACCGGCTTCGACTACGCCATCACCTTCATTACCTTCCTGCTCTACTCGCTGCCCGTGTTCTGGGTGGCCGTACTCCTCAAGCAGTACGGTGCCATCGAGTTCAACAACTTCCTGCGCAACCCCGAAGTCAACTGGCTGGCACTCGCCGTCCTCGCCCTCATCGCAGGCGCGTTCTGGATGGGCGCCATGGGCGGCACCAGCCGACGGCGCATGATCAACTTCGCAGCCGGCACCATCGTGACCTTCGGCCTGCTGGCATTCCTGTTCGGAACCAACTGGCTGCTGCAGCCGGGCATCGGACTCATCGGCGTGACAGTGACGTCACTTGCGGCAGCCGTGCTTGTCACCCACCTGTCGACCGGACTGCACAACAAGCGCGCACTCTACGCCGCACTGACCACGGCTGTGCTCGGCGGCGTGTTCTACTACGCGATGCAGTGGTTCTTCTACTTCGTCCCGGCCAACTGGTTCATCATCATCGGCCTGCTCGTCGTCGCGATCGCCATCGGCATCGGCGTCGGCTACGCATGGGGCGGACCGGACAAGAGCGCCTCGGCGCGCACCGCCGCAATCGTGGCGATCATCGCCTCCCTGCTCGTCTTCATCGACCGCAATATGCAGGTCTGGGCCGGCTACTCCAACCTGCCCCAGATCCGCGGCAGGCCGATCGCCACCATCGGCGCAGCGACGCCGGGCATGCAGGGTGACTTCTGGTACCAAACCGTCGACAGCTTCACCCACCTGCTGCTGCCGTCAATCGCCCTCGTGCTCATCTCGTTCGCGACCTACACCCGCTACTCGCGCGGTTCAATGCTGGAGGTCATGAACCAGGACTACATCCGCACCGCCCGCGCCAAGGGCCTGACTGAGCGCACCGTCATCATGCGCCACGCACTGCGCAACGCGCTGCTGCCGCTGGCCTCGATCGTGCCGGTCGACATCATCACGCTCATCGGCGGTGCTGTGCTGACCGAGACGATCTTCGGCTGGGCAGGCATGGGCAGAATGTTCGTCGACTCGCTCGGCAAGGCCGATATCGATCCCGTGATGGCCTACATCCTCATCACCGGAATACTCGCAGTCGTGGCGAACATCGTCGCCGACTTCGTCTACGCCATCCTCGACCCAAGGATTCGGGTGAACGCATGACCACCTCACTTCCAGATCCCTCGAAGCACGAGGACACACACGCCCTCGAAGGCGACAACGCCATCGAGGCCCAGGAGACCGCCGGCCTGTCGCAGGGCCAGATCGTCTGGCGCCGCTTCATCCGGCACAAAGGCGCGCTCAGCGGACTCGCCGTCGTGCTGCTCATCGCGATCCTGGCGTACTCGTCCGTTGGCTTCGGCCCGATCCCGGGCTGGTGGAAGTTCAACCACTACAACACCAACGACGTGCTCAACGGCGGTGCGCCGACCTGGCAGCTGTCGAACATCTTCTCCCTCGGAGAACATCCGTTCGGACAGGACGACATCGGCCGGGACAACTTCGCCCGCGTCATGAAGGGCACCCAGATCTCGATCATGGTGATGCTCGTCATGGGTGCGATCTCACTTGTCGTCGGTGTGGTCATCGGTTCGCTGGCCGGCTATTACCGCAAGCGCGTCGACGATGTGCTCATGCGTCTGACCGACCTGTTCATCACTCTGCCGGTCATCGTCGTCGGCGCTGTGCTCGGTGTGCTCGCCGGCAAGTACTCCTCACCGCTGCTGCTGGCGATCTGCCTGGGTCTCATCCTGTGGCCGGGTCTGGCGCGTCTGGTCCGCGGTGATTTCCTGTCGCTGCGCGAACGCGAGTTCGTCGACTCGGCACGCGTGGCCGGAGCCAGCGACTTCCGCATCATCTTCAAGCACATGCTTCCCAATGCGATGGGCGTCATCATCGTCAACACGACGCTGCTCATGAGCCAGGCGATCGTGCTCGAAACCGCCCTGTCCTTCCTGGGCTTCGGCGTCAGCGCCCCGGACGTCTCGCTCGGCCAGCTCATCAACGAGTACCAGAGCTCCTTCTCCACCCGTCCGTGGCTGTTCTGGTGGCCGGGTCTGTTCATCATCATCATCGCGCTGTGCGTCAACTTCATCGGCGACGGCCTGCGCGACGCCTTCGACCCGCGTCAGAAGCGCATCCCGTCGAAGAAGGAGATGCTCAAGGCACAGATCCGCACGCCGGAGCGCACCGAAGAGGAGGCAGCAGCCGCTGTCACCACCGGTGCCGGCGCTACCGGCATGCCATTCGCAGAAGGCACGCCATCACAGGGATCGGACCGTCCCGGCCCAGCGGGTACCGTCAACACCCATGACGACCCCGGCGACACTGGGGACGAACACGACGGCAAGCCGCGGCACTAGGAGGGCGGATATGACTGAGAACACCACCAACACCCCTGCCCAGCGGCGGACGGGCGGCTCACCCGCCGCCACCGGCGCTGAGCCCACCGCTGCGGACGCACAGAGCGCACCCCCCGCCTCGGGAACGGGACGCGAGCGCACCGGCGGCGAGCCGATCCTGTCCGTCACCGACCTGGG
The DNA here is from genome assembly GCF_025147615.1 of Brevibacterium luteolum. Taxonomy (NCBI): domain Bacteria; kingdom Bacillati; phylum Actinomycetota; class Actinomycetes; order Micrococcales; family Brevibacteriaceae; genus Brevibacterium; species Brevibacterium luteolum. The sequence goes on from NZ_JALXPM010000044.1 coordinate 21,567, forward strand.
AGTGAACTTCTGGGTCGGCGGCGAATGGTTCACCGCCGCAGAGGGCCTGAACTACGAGCTCTACCCCGGTGAGGTGCTCGCCATCGTCGGCGAGTCCGGCTCAGGCAAATCGCAGTCCTCGATGTCGCTCATCGGACTGCTGCCCAAGAACGGACTGGCAACCGGCAGCGCCAAGCTCGACGGGCGTGAGCTCGTCGACATGCCGATGGCACAGATGCAGCGCATCCGCGGCAAGGAGATCTCGGTGATCTTCCAGGAGCCGATGACCGCGCTCAACCCGGTCTACACCTGCGGCTTCCAGATCGTCGAGACCCTGCGCACCCACTTCGACATGGGTCCCTCGGCCGCCAAGGAGCGGGCGCTGGAGCTTATGCGGCTCGTTGACATCCCGGAGCCGGAGCGGCGTTTCAACTCGTTCCCGCACCAGCTCTCGGGCGGTCAGCGCCAGCGCATCATGATCGCCCAGGCCCTGGCCTGCGATCCGCGCCTGCTCATCGCCGATGAGCCGACGACTGCGCTCGACGTCACGGTGCAGGCCGAGATCCTCAAGCTCATGCGCGATCTGCGTGAGCGGATCGACTCCGGCATCATCCTCATCACGCACGACATGGGGGTCGTCGCCGATATGGCCGACCGCATCCTCGTGATGAAGAGCGGACGGGTCGTCGAAACCGGCACCGCCGATGAGATCTTCTACAACCCGCAGCACCCCTATACCAAGCAGCTGCTCGACTCGGTGCCGCACCTGGGTGAGAAGGAAGGGCGTGTCTTCGGCGACTCCGTCGACGACATCAAGGAGGCTGCCGCGCCGGAGCTGGCTGACCGCGATTGGGTGCCGTCCGGCATCACGCTGGAATCGACTGAGACGATCGCGCACCCGGATGAGAGATTCGATCCGGCCGAGACGCCGGCGCTCAAGCTCACGAACGCCGCGATCGAATACCCGAAGATCGGCCGCACGCCGGCCTTCCGCGCCGCCCACGACATCAACCTGTCAGTGGCCCCCGGCGAGGTCGTCGGCCTGGTCGGCGAATCGGGTTCGGGCAAGACGACGATCGGTCGTGCCGCACTCGGACTGCTGCCGGTTGTCGAGGGCTCCCTGGAGATCAACGGCACCGACATCACGAACATGAGCAACCGGCAGCTGCGGCCGCTGCGCCGCGACGTCGGCATTGTGTTCCAGGACCCGGGGTCGTCGCTCAACCCGCGACTGCCGGTCGGCGAGTCGATCGGTGAGCCGATCTTCCTGCACGAGAAGCTCAAGGGACCAGCGCTCAACCAGCGTGTGGAGGCACTGCTCGACTCCGTCGAGCTGCCGACCTCGATGCGCAACCGCTACCCGCATGAGCTCTCCGGCGGTCAGCGTCAGCGCATCGGCATCGCTCGTGCACTGGCCCTGCAGCCGAAGCTGCTCATCGCTGATGAGCCGACATCGGCACTCGACGTGTCCGTGCAGGCCAAGGTGCTGGAGCTGTTCCAGCAGCTGCAGCGTGAGCAGGGGTTCGCCTGCTTGTTCATTTCCCACGACCTCGCCGTCGTCGAGATGCTGGCTCGCCGCGTGGCGGTCATGCGCCACGGCTATCTCGTCGAGGTCGGCAACTCCAGCGATATCGTCGCCGGCCCGGTCCACCCGTATACGCAGCGCCTGCTCGCTGCCGTGCCGGTGCCCGATCCGAACGAGCAGCGCCGACGCCGCGCAGCCCGCGATGCGATGATCTCCGCCACCCGCGAGGACTGAGCCTCACACAGAGCGAAGCGGAGGGAGACCGACTCGTCTCCCTCCGCTTTCGTCGTCGTTGAACCGGTGCCAGACAGCCTCACAGGGCTCACCACGCTCCCGCTGGGAAAGCCGGCCCGGCACCCCATGCAGAGCATCCGCACCGCTCCCAGGCGACCACCGCCTCGGGTGCGGTGCGCAGGGGCACCCGGGTCCAGGCGCACCGGCGGGGCACTCGGGACAGGCACACACTTCAGGCGCACCGGGCGAGCGGATGGCGGTGCTGCCCCGGCCAGCGCACACAGACGACGCCGGGGCGAAGCTGCTGCTTCGCCCCGGCGCCGCGGGCTGGAACCCTACCTTTGTGAGTAT
>NZ_JALXPM010000045.1:0-23231 GCF_025147615.1 Brevibacterium luteolum
ATCTGACCCGCAGCGGCCGCGCCGCGGCCGCTGCGGACACAAGGAGGTGGCATGGCCGGATACCTCATCCGCCGGCTGCTGCAGTTCGTGGTCACCGCTGCGATCGCCTCGGTCATCGTGTTCCTGCTCATGCAGGTGCTGCCCGGCAACGCCGCTCAGGTGGCCCTGGGAACCAACGCCACCCCCGAGGCGGTAGCCCAGCTCGAGCGCACGTACGGTCTGGACCGGCCACTGCCGGTCCAGTACCTGGACTGGATCTCAGGTGTGCTCACCGGCGACTTCGGCACCTCGTATGTCACCCGCGCACCGATCACCCCGGTCATCGCCGACTCCATCCAGGTCACCCTCATCATCGTCATCGCCTCGATGGCCGTCGCCCTGCTCATCGCCGTGCCGCTGGGTTCGCTGGCCGCGGTGTTCCAGAAGCGCACGCTCGGCACCGCGATCTCTGCGGCCAGCCAGGTCGGCATCGCCGTGCCGAACTTCCTCGCCGCCATCATCCTCATCATGATCTTCTCCTTGGGCCTCGGCTGGTTCCCCTCCAGCGGCTGGGCCGCCCCGATTGAGGGCTTCGGCCGGTTCCTCGCACGGCTGGCCCTGCCGGTGCTGGCGCTGGCGCTCGTGCAGGCGGCGATCCTCACCCGCTACGTCCGTTCGGCCGTGCTCGAGGTGATGCGCGAGGACTTTCTGCGCACCGCCCGCGCCAAAGGGCTGACGAAACCGCAGGCGCTCGTACGCCACGGGCTGCGCAACGCCGCTATCCCCGTCGTCACCGTCGCCGGCATCCAGCTGGCCACGATGCTCATCGGCGCCGTCGTCATCGAACAGGTCTTCGTCATCCCCGGCATGGGCTCCGAACTCGTGCGGGCTGTGGCCAACCGCGACCTTGTCACCGTCCAGGGCATCGTCATGGTCCTCGTCGTGCTCGTCCTGCTGCTCAACCTCATCGTCGACCTGCTCTACACCGTCCTCGACCCGCGCGTCAGGAGGGCCGCATGAACACCCGTCTCGTCGCCAGCCGCCGCTACAAGGCCGACGCCTCGCTCGTCATCGGAATCGCGCTCATCGGCATCGTCATCGGCATGGCGCTCATCTCACTCGTGTGGACGCCGTACAACCCCACCCAGGCGATGCCCTCCGACCGGCTGCAGGGCATGTCAGCCGACCACATCTTCGGCACCGACCGGTACGGCCGCGACACCTTCACCTGGATCATGTACGGCGCGCGCATCACCCTGCTCGTCGGCGTCGTCTCCGTCGCCATCGCCGCCCTCATCGGAGTGCCGCTGGGCGTGCTGGCTGGGATGACCCCCTACGGGTGGCTGTCCGGGCTCATCATGCGCGGCAACGACCTGCTGCTCGCCTTCCCCGCGCTGCTGCTGGCGATCGTGTTCTCCGCCGTGTTCGGTCCCGGCACCGGACCTGCGATGGTGGCTCTCGGCATCGCCTCGATCCCCGGTTTCGCCCGCGTCGCCCGATCCGGGACCCTGCAGGTGATGAGCACCGAGTACATCATGGCCGCCCGGGCAGCCAATCGCCGGATCCTGCCGATCGCTGTCTTCCACGTGCTGCCCAATATCGCTGGGATGATCATCGTGCAGGCCTCCGTCGCCTTCGCACTTGCCATCCTCGCCGAGGCGGGGCTGTCCTTCCTGGGTCTGGGCACCCAGTCGCCGACCCCTTCGTGGGGTCGGATGCTGCAGGAGTCCCAGCAGTACCTGTCCTCTCATCCGATGCTCGCCCTGTGGCCGGGCCTGTTCATCGCCGCCGCTGTGCTCGGGTTCAACCTCCTCGGCGACGGGCTTCGCGACCGCTTCGACCCGAAGCTGAAAGGACGTGACTGACATGCCCGCCCACACCAGCGCCGCCACTCCGCCGGCACCGGTGAGCAAGCGCAGCCTGCTCGAAGTCACCGACCTGTCGATCGCCACCAGCCGGACCACGCTCGTGCACCCGACGTCATTCTCGATCGCCCCTGGTGAGCGGGTCGGGCTCATCGGCGAATCCGGCTCCGGCAAATCGCTCACCGCCTCCGCAGCCATGGGCCTGCTGCCAGACGAGCTCACCGCCACCGGCTCGATCACGCTGACCGGCACCGAGGGCAACCTGCTGGAGCGCTCCGATCGGCAGATCGCCCGGCTGCGTGGTCTGAACATGAGCATGGTGTTCCAGGAGCCGATGAGCGCACTCAACCCGCTCATGCGCGTCGGCGCCCAGGTCGCTGAGGTCATGTGCATCCACCGCACCCAGTCGAAGACGAGCGCTGCCAAGCGGGCGATCGACCTCCTCGGTCTCGTCCAGCTGCCCGACCCACCGGCCACCGCCCGGGCATACCCGCATCAGCTCTCCGGCGGGCAGCGGCAGCGGGTGATGCTCGCGATGGCGCTGGCGAATGACCCGCAGCTGCTCATCTGCGATGAGCCGACCACCGCCCTCGACGTCACCGTCCAGCGCCAGGTCCTCGACCTCGTGCTCGATGCCGTCACCACCTCGGACACGGGGTTGCTGTTCATCACCCATGATCTGGCCGTCGTCGCCAGTGTCTGCGAGAAGGTCATGGTGATGTACCACGGCGAGATCGTCGAAACCGGTGCCACCGAGCAGATCTTCACCGACCCGCAGCACGACTACACCCGCGGACTGCTCGCCGCCTCCGACCTGACGGCCACCGACGATGACGGCCGGCTGTTCACCATCGCCACCGCCCGCGCCTATGACGCCGCCCGGCTCAGCCAGGCACGCTTCACCCCGCCCGAGGCGGGTGACACCAGCGCACAGCAGGTCACCAACGCCTCGGAACCGGTATCGGCGGCGGGACACGAAGCAGCCCCGGCACCTGCGGGGGAGCAGCGCCCGCTCATCGAGATCGAGGGCCTGCACAAGACCTATCAGCGCACGAAGTCCGGGCTGTTCAGCAGGGCGGACACCGTCGATGCGCTCACCGATGTGTCGCTGAGCATCCGGGCCGGGCAGCGGTTCGGGATCGTCGGCGAATCCGGGTCCGGCAAGTCGACGCTGCTCAAGATCCTCTCCGGACTCGAACCGCTGACCAGCGGGTACGTGCGCGTCGGGGACTGCGAGATCGCCTCGGCCAGTCAGGCGCAGCTGCGGGCGATGCGCGAGGAGCTGCAGATCGTCTTCCAGGACCCCTTCGCCAGCCTCGATCCGCGTATGCAGGTCGCTGACATCGTCGCCGAACCGCTCGTGGCCATGGGCGTGCCTGCCGCACGTCGGCGGGAGAAGGTCATTGAGATGCTCGAAGCCGTCGGGCTCGACGCTGAGAGCCGCACCCGCTATCCGCACCAGTTCTCCGGCGGGCAGCGCCAGCGCATCTCGATCGCCCGTGCGCTCGTGTGCCGCCCGCGCATCCTCGTCGCCGACGAACCGGTCTCCGCCCTCGACGTCTCGGTGCGTGCCCAGGTGCTCAATCTGCTCACCGACCTCGTCGACGACTACGAGCTCACCCTCGTGTTCGTCTCCCACGACCTCGGGGTCGTGCGCCACCTGTGCTCTGACGTCGTCGTCATGAAGGACGGCCGGATCGTCGAAGCAGGCGACGTCGCCGCGATCTACGACCACCCGCAGCACGAGTACACCGCCTCACTCGTCGCCGCCACACCCACGCTCGCCGCCGCCCTTGATGAGCGGGCCGGCTGAGAGAAGGAAGGACCGCCATGGACACCACCCTCGCCGACGCCAGCGCTGCCGAACTGCGCGCCGCCTACGCAGACGGCAGCACCGACCCCGTCGCGGTGCTCGACGCGGTGAAAGCGCGCGTCGAGGCCTGCGAACCGACGATCAACGCACTGTGGCACACCGACTTCGACGCAGCGCGGCAGGCCGCCGAGGCATCAGCGGCCCGCTGGCAGGCTGGCGAGCCGATCTCGGACCTCGACGGGGTGCCGGTGACGGTCAAGGAGAACATCGCCTGGGCCGGCGTCGGAATGCCCGGCGGCCACAATGCCGGCGAACCGACTGTCGCTGAGGAGAACGCCCCGATCACCGACCGGCTGGTCGAGGCCGGTGCAGTGCTCTTCGCCTCCACCGTCATGCCCGACTGGGGGATGCTGTCCTCGGGAGTGTCCTCCCGCCACGGCATCACCCGCTCACCGCTCAACCCTGAGCTCACCACCGGCGGGTCATCCTCGGGTGCCGGGGCGGCTGCCGCTGCCGGATACGGGCCGATCCACATCGGGTCAGACATCGGCGGGTCGATCCGCCTGCCGGGCACCTGGCTGGGACTGGCCACCCTCAAGCCGAGCTTCGGGCGAGTACCGCTCTCAGCGCCCTACCTCGGCCGATGCGCAGGCCCCCTGGCACGCCGGATGAGCGATGTCATCGACGCGATGGAGGTCATCGGCCGGCCCGATGACCGCGACTACTCTCAGTTGCCGGCCACCGACGCTGGCTTCCGTGACCCGGGCTTCGACGTTACCGGGCTCACGGTCGCGGTGCACACCGATGCCGGGTGCGGCAGTAACACCGATCCCGAGGTGGCCGCCGCCATCGATGCCGCCGCTGCGGTCCTCGAAGGCGCCGGGGCGACGGTCGAGCGGATTCAGCCGTTCATGGACCAAGACCTGCTCGTCGATATCGATCGGTTCTGGCGGGTGCGCTCCTGGGCGGACTTCAAGGCCCTCGACGATGCCGACCGCCGTGAGATCCTTCCCTATGTCGCCCAGTGGTGCTGGGCAGGTGCCGATATCTCGGCAACCGAGCTGCTGCGCTGCTACCACTCCATCCAGGAGATGCGCCGGCGCACCGTCGAAGCAACAGCCGGCTATGACTTCGTGCTCTCACCAGTCGCACCGATGGCGGCATTCCCGGCCGACTGGCCGATGCCGTTCAACGACGCCACCCAGCCGATGCAGCACATCTCCTTCACCGTGCCCTACAACATGTCCGAACAGCCCGCCTCCTCCGTCCCGGCCGGCTACACGGCTGACGGCCGGACGATCGGGCTGCAGGTCACCGGGCGCCGGTTCGACGACCGCGGAGTGCTGACGCTCTCCGAATGGTTCGAATCGGCACTCCAGGTGCCTGCCGCCTCGCGCACGGTGGGCACCTGAAGCCTGTTCAGGCTGTCGACCAGCCGGATTCCAGGCCGGTGATGATGAAGTCGATCTTGCGATCGAGATAGCCTCGCTCGGTCGCCGAGGGCTCGGCCATGAACGGTGAACCCTCGGCGGCAGACGCTGCGCTGTCGGTTCCCTCACGGCTGCCCATCGGGGCGATACCCATATGCGTGGTCGCCACGGTGTCGCCGAGGAAGTCGAGGGCGAAGACGACGGTCTCGCGCGGCAGCGGGCAGCCGGCCGCCTGCACGGCATCGGCGAACCGGCCGAGCTGAGCCCACACCTCACCATGCAGCTGCGGGGAGCCGATGACCGCCCGCGGCATGCCCGGGTGGGCTTCGCACAGATCCCACAGCGCCTCGGCGAAATCGCGCAGCTGCTGCTGCCACGAATGCTGCGGATCCGGCGGGCGCATCTCGGCGGCGACCGCGGCGAAGCTCAGCCGCAGCAGCTCTTCGCGGCTGCTGACCACCCGGTAGAGTGCCGGCGGTGTCACCGCCAGGCGGGACGCGACCTGGGCCATCGTGAACTGGTCGATGCCGAGTTCGAGGGCGGCGGCAACCGCATCGCCGATGGTGAACCGCGGGGCCGGGCCTCTCTTCTTCGTCATGCGCACCAGGGTAGCCGGTGGGCGCCTGGTCACGGGCGCGGTCCGGTCAGGCGCCACCCGGCTGCCTGCTGCCGGTGGTCCCAGTAGCGGCGGTAGGCGCCATCGGCGGCGTAGAGCTCATCGTGGGTGCCGGACTCAGCGATGGTGCCGGTGCTGGAGACGACGATGATCTGATCGGCACGCGCGATCGTCGAGAGCTTGTGGGCGATGACGATGATCGTCGACGACTGTTCCCGCAGGGCGTCGATGCTAGCGAGCACATTGGCTTCGTTCTCGGCATCGAGTGCGCTTGTCGCCTCATCGAAGAGCACGATCGGCGCCCGCTTGAGAAGTGCGCGGGCGATCGAGACGCGCTGGCGCTCGCCGCCGGAGAGCGCTCGCCCGCCCTCGCCGACCCGGGCCTGCCAGCCGCCGGGCAGCCGGCCGGCGATCTCGGTGACACCGGAGAGGTCGGCGGCCTCGCGGATCTCTGCCTCGCTGGCATGGGGGCGGCCGATGCGGATGTTGGCTTCGAGGGTGTCGTCGAAGAGGTAGACGTCCTGGAACACGATGCCCAGCTGGGCCATGAGCTGCTCGGTCGTCTGGGCGCCCATCGGGGTGCCGCCGACGGAGACCGTGCCGCTGTCGGCCTGCCAGAAGCCGGCGATGAGCCGGGCGATCGTCGTCTTGCCTGAGCCTGAGGGCCCGACGATCGCCGTCATCGTCGCCGGTGCGGACGTGAAGCTGATGCCGGTCAGCACCGGGGCATCGGGCCGGTAGCGGAAGCTCACGTCTTTGAGGCGGACCTCGCCGGGCACCGGGAGTTCAGCGGCTTCCTGCGGTTCGGTCCGCACGGGGGTCTGCATGATCTCCAGAGCCCGTTCCATCGGCGGCAGGGCGGGGAAGATGGCCATGAGGCTCTCGGCGGCGGACTGGAGGTTGCGGGTGAAGCGCAGGGCGAGGCCGACGAAGGTCACGGCTGCGACCGCGTTGAGGAGGCCGGCGGTCAGCAGCCAGGCGGTGGTGATGATGAGTCCGACGGCGATGATCTGCAGGGCGATGTTGCTCAGCAGCAGCCCGGCGGTCTGGAGCCACAGCTCGATGAACCTGGCCCGGTCGTTGACGGCGCTGGCGCGGGTGAGCGGGGTGAAGGACTCCGCCCGACCGGCTGCACGCAGCGCCGGCTGGCAGGCAGCGTATTCGACGATGCGGGAGGAGACCTCGTTCGTCGACGGGGCCTGCACGCGGTGGGCGGCACGGGTGAGCGCGGTGCCGCCCCACAGCAGCAGCACCGCCACCGGTGCGCTGATGAGGAAGACGAGACCCAGGCGCCAGTCCCACAGCCAGGTGCCGATGGCGACCGTGAGCACGGCTGCGACCTGCCGGATGAGAGCCGTGACGGTGTGGGCGACAGCCGAGGCGACGGTCATGAACTCGCTGGTCGTCAGGCGTGAGAGCTCTCCGGAGCGCTGCCGGGAGAACCAGCCGATCGGCAGTCTGGCCAGCTGGTCGCCGAGCAGCCGGTGGGCGTTGCGGATGAGGTCGCCCGCGCCCAGGTAGCCGATATTGGCCTCCACGTAGCGGTGATCGCACCGGCGGCGGCGATGCCGATGAGCACCCACAGCCATGCGGTGAAGCTGAGCCCGGCAGACGCCTCACCGGTGAGCAGTGCAGTGATGAGCGGCAGCATGACGAGCAGTGCTGCGGCCTCGCACAGGCCGGCCAGCGCTGCGCTGATCATCGCCCAGGTCAGCCGGCGGCGCCCGTCAGGGGTCATGAGATGGCGGGCAGAGCGGATGAAGGGGGTCAACGGGCACCTCCGGAGGCCATGAGGGTGTAGACGGCGTCATCGGTGATGGCGCTGCCGGTGAGCCGCTCGGCGATGCGGCCGCGGTCGAGGCAGATGATCTGGTCGGCGCCGAGGACCGATTCGGGGCGGTGGGCGATGACGAGGACGGTCCGGCCAGCGACGAGTCCGGTGAGCGTCTGCTGGATCTCGGCCTCGGAATCGGGGTCGGTGGCGCTCATCGCCTCGTCGAGGATGAGGATCGGGGCATCGGCCAGCAGCGCCCGGGCGATGGCGATGCGCTGCTGCTGACCGCCGGAGAGCTCGGTGTCACGGCCGATGACGGTGTCGAGTCCGTTCGGCAGAGCGCGGATCTCGGCAGCGATCTTCGCCTGCTCGAGTGCATGCCAGATTGCGGCATCCTCGGCGTCGGGGACGGCGAGGCGGACATTCTCGCGGATGGTCTCGGCGATCAGCTGCGGGTCCTGAAGCACGAACGACACCCTGCGGTACAGCTCGGAAGGCGGCAGCGAGCGGATGTCCTCACCGCCGATTCGGATGGTGCCTGCGGCGGGATCGTAGAAGCGGGCGAGCATAAGGGCAAGCGTCGACTTGCCCGATCCTGATCGGCCGATGAGCGCGGTGACGGTGCCCGGTTCCAGGGTCGGGCTGACATCGTCGAGGGCCAGCGGTGCGTCATCCCCTGTGCCATAGGAGAAGGAGACGCCGTCGAAGCGGACGGTGCCCGGCGCCTCGGGCGCGGCCGTGGCGGCAGCCGGGGTGCCAGATGCGGCAGCCGGGCGCACAGTCTCAAGCTCGTCGGTCGACAGGAGTGCGGACAGGCGCAGGGCGGCGGCCCCGGCGGTCTGGTAGTTCCATGCGGTGGCGCCCAGCGTCTGGATGGTCGCGGGCAGGACGAGAGCGATCATCGCGGTGGCGATGAGATCGGCGGCGGTGACCGTTCCGGCGCTGACGAGCAGTGAGCCGACGCCGACGTTGAGGAGGATGAGGACCGGCACGCTGATGACCGCTTCGCTGATCGCCGCGATGCGGATGAGCGGGCCGACCCAGGCCATGTAGAAGAGACCGAACTCATCGGCGGCGCGGCGGTAGCGCTCATGGGCAGCACCGGTGCGGCCGAAGGCCTTGACGACGCCGATGCCGTCGCAGAACTCGACGATCGCCGAGGACACGTCGCCGAGCTTCGTGTCCATCTCCGCGGTCTTCGCACCCATCCCGCGCATGGTGAGGGCCTGGATGGCGAGGTAGATCGGGATCGAGGCGATCGTCAGCAGCCCGAGCCGCCAGTCGATGACGAAGGCGTAGACGGCCAGCGCCAGCGGGGTCACGACTGCGAGCATCTGCTCGACCGGGGCGTGGGCGACGAGCATGTGCAGGGCCTTCGTGTCATCCTGAACGGCTTTGCGCACCTGGCCGGAAGTGTTCTCACCGAACCAGGACAGCGGGGCGCGGGCGATGCGCTCGATGATCCGCTGACGCAGGATGACGCCCAGACGCAGATCCGCGAAATGGGTGATGAGCAGGGCGAGGAACGTCAGCGTGGTCTGGAGACTGACGCTGGCGAGGATCCAGAAGACGATCGTGTCGACACGGCCGGCGTCGATCGGGGCGCCGGTGAGCGCCGGCAGCACTGCGCGGCCGAGTTCGACGAGGGCGACATAGGGGGCGACGGCCACGATGCCGGCCAGTGCGCCGAGGATGCGGCCGATGAGGAGCCGGCCGCGCACCGACGCGAGCAGCTGGCCGAGCGCGGCGCGGCCGCGCTTGTCCTTCTCCGCCGGAGTCTCGGTGGTGGGGGTGTCAGGGGTGGGGATGCCCCCGGCAGCTGTGCTACCGGGGGAGGATGCGTCGAGGTCAGCAGTCATTGCATTCCTTCTTCGAGGGTGAGCCTAACCTAACACTTATGGGACTTCAGTGTTAAGTGAACGCCGCTGCATGTGTGCTCTTCTGTGGGATCCCGGCCGGCGGGGAGGTGCGGTGCGTGCGGCAGGTGAGAACCGCCTCGGGAACGGTGGGAGCCGGTGGTCAGCGCAGGGCCAACAGAATTTGGTAGAAGAAGTACAGGGCTAAGAGTGATTCGAAGGATCGCCCTTGTAAAGACACACTATTCCTCCAGTTGTTGGAGCCTGACGGCGCCGTGGTCTCCTGCGGCGGCGAGCCCGTCAACAATGCGGTGGTATCGGCTTCTCATAGGGCCAACGATGGCGCCGGAGCTACGAAGGTCAGCCAGCCATTCTTCAAGAATCCAAAGACGGTTCGCGAAGAGATCGAACCGCCCGTCGATGATCGTCTCAATCCACTCCAGAGCGACGGTCGTCTGCCACTCACGAGAAGCGCCTTTGGCGAATTTGACAACTGCATCAACCGCCTTGGCCTGTCCACTCGCTATACGCAGCCATTGATCAGGAAGCTCTCCCAGAGCAGCCGGTTGAATCCAGTTCACTCGGCATTCGGCCAGTGTACGGTCAATGTCCAGATCAACCGATCTCGGGCTCGGGGTAGGCAGCAAGGCTGCCACCAGATAGTCGAACCAAGGTTGCCGCGACAGGTGCTCGGTCTCATCGCCGATAGCGTCCAATGCGATTTTGAGTGCCCAGGGCCAGAAATCCACCAAATTCGCGCGAAGCCCTTCGTCATAGGTGAACACCGTCGCAAACCCGTCGAAGAGAAGATGCAGAGCATTCGAGCCTGTTGCGAGAGCCTCGATGTGTGACCCGACAACGTCGTGGCGGCCATCCAGGACAACCTCGATCATACGTCGAGCGATCGGTTCATGGGTGATGTGTGCGTGGCGGTCGAACCCTTCTCTCCATCGGTAAGCGAGGCCCCTGCAGTGAGCATCCCACAATGGACCCCAGAGCTCGGCGACATCGTCATGAAGGCAAGGAACGTTGCGGGCATCGATCATGCATGCGAGCGGCATGCGTAGCCGATTGACCAGGAGATCCTCGTCGGAAACAAGGTGCAGCGACTCGTGGAATGCCGGCAGTTGTTGTTCATGATCTCGGCTCGACCGGTCTAGATTCCATGATCCGAGACCGCAATCGATCAGGCCCGCTAGAGCTGCGGTCCAGGCCGGGGCATGTCGACGACATGAATCAGTATCCGCGTCGAAATCACACGGTGCAGCCCAGACTGGAAGGGTGCCTTTGACATAGTTTGCTCTAACCTCGTCGAAGAGACTGGTACCTAGGGAGCGGAGGCAGGCCTCGACTTGTTGCAAGTCAAGTTCTAGGCCATCGAACGGCGGGAGCAGAAGTAGCGGCACAGACGTAGCTGCGGCTCTATCGGCACTCATGATAAACGCCGAGCTGCTGATGTCCGTCGCGTCGATCTTTGGGTTATTGCCGGCCCAGAGTATGGCGTTCGCCGCCCACTCGACGTCGGCCGGCTCCAGGTCGGCCAGGCCCATGGCGTGAGAGCGCACCGTCGCAGCCGCGACAGCTACCAAAGCGTTCTCAGGGCCGTAAAAACTCTTCGGAACTGTTCCCGTATCGATCAGATGTCTGGCGACAGCAAGGTCCTCCGCGAGGTACTCGTGTGGCCAGTTCTCGGGATTGCCGTTATGGAGACCGTAGCGATTCTGGAGTCTATACATCAGATTGACGTTCTGGAGCTCCTTGCTGCCTGGGGCGAGAACCTGCTCGATCTCAGCGGGCCGTTCGTACTCAATAAGAACGCCTTCTGAACTCGAGCTGGCGCGATAATTGTTGGGGTGGAAACCAGCGGCCCAACCTTCGACTATGGCTATGTATTCCGCATCGGATGCTGAGCCGCTAGAACGGGCCTTGGCGTTTTCAATGAGGCGATTCCCAATGTCGGCAAGATGGGCGAGGCGTTTCTCATCGCCGTTCGCTTGGGCGTTGATAACCATTTCCGCCACCGTCTGGTGCGGGGTAGTCGATCGACGGTCATTGCCCGAGAGATTGTCTGCGTCACGATCGCGTACGAGAAAGTGTTCGGCCACCACGCGGGACGTCTCGAGGTGCCAGACTTCAGGGTGCTCGAAGAATGCGTCGAGGAGATCACCGACGTGGTTAGGGTGTCTAGTGAGGAACCCGACGAGAAGTCCAGGCACGGCTAGGTTGTTGCAATCGCGAAGGAGGACATAGAGGATCGGCCGGGCCGGGATATCCAAGCTTTCCAGCATGTAGTCGATGAATCGCTCAAGCGCAAGAAGTGCGCTCATGCAAGGATACGGGCCAACACTCGATCCGCGATACCATGCCCATACATGGTTGTCTCCGATATAGCGACGTGTTCCGATTCTGGGAATGTCGAGCTCAACGCCAACTGGCTCAGCTGCCTTTCGCTGATTGTCGAAGGCATCGTAGGTCTTCTCGACGCGAGTTCTCGCAGCATGATCCAGCATTCGGTTGATGAAGCTGATGGTTTCGCCGGGCATGCTGTGCAGCAATCTGAAAAAGGGGCCGTAGTACCAGGCAGCTCCCGGTGTTCCGAACGCATCGCCGAGACCGTGTTTGAAGTCTCGAATGCCCTCGTAGGGGAAGCCTCCGTACCAGTGGTCATCTGGGTCGGGCAGTTCGATGTAGTAAGCCTCTGCTAGGCCGAGAAGTAGCTCGGGCCTTTCTTTCGACATGCTTGTGAAAACCGCGGGTGACTCAACTGCTGCATTGAGGCTTTCGGGGTGCTCATCAGCAACCTGCCGCAGCCATGCCGCTGCCCTATCGTCAATGTCCGCACCCAGGCACGCGAGGGCTTCAATGGCGAAGGCGTCGTGCAACGGAGGGTCATCTTCTAAGATGACGTCGCGGACTTCTTGCCGGACGGGGTCGGGCTGCATAGCGGCTGCTGCCATTCCGCGCAACCACGCCAATACCAGATCACCAATGACCTCGTCGACAACCCGGTGACCGAACTGTAGGCGGCGGTCGATGCTGGGCCGGTCACAGAACGCCACCTTAACCAAGGGCGCGAGAGCGAATGCGTCGCCGATCGTCTCGCGTACGTATCGTGATTCGGCCAGGCGAAGCAGTACGCAGAGACCAGCTGAACCGTTGTCGTTCAGAGTAGCCCACAGGTCGCGGATCGCCGACTCTGCATCCCCGAGAGTGAGCAGGGCTTCGTAGGGGACTTCCACCCATCGGTCGCCTTGGGTGCTAGCAATCTCACTAAAGCAGTCGGAGAGCTTTGCCCAGGACGCTCGCCGGTTCGTACCGACCAAGGCGGCTTGGCACGCGAGACGAGCGGCGCGGATAGCCCAGCGGGGGGCGCCAGTAGAACTGAGAGCGCCCCACCCTTGCGTTACAAAGAGCCTGCACAGAGCGAAATCGCGGAACAAGTCAGTAGCAAACTCATCTCCGGGAGTGATGGCGGGATTGACCGGTACCCGGAGGACTCCGTCGGAACGCAACTCAGCGGACGCCGTACCTGGCAGTGGGCTCACCGAGATACCGAGGGTTCGCTTAGCAACGATCTGCGCTGCGTAATCGCGATCGTCTGGGGATGCCGCACCCGGAGGATGGATTTCATCGCGGCGAATAAGGCTTCGCCATACAGCGGAAAACACGTCGGCTTCACACAATAAGTCGCCTGGGTCGAGATTGGAGCCGGAACGCAGGAGCGCATCGACTAACCCGGGCCTCCCAAGCACCGAGCTGGCACGCGTATCGGCGCCGACTCGCGTCAGGACTGTAAACGCATTCAGAAGATCTTGACGCTCGTCTTTGGTAAGCGGTTCAACTGTGTGTTCGATTGGTTTATAGCTCGACTCCGCCAGGTCTAGAGCCCGAGATAGTTCTTCTTTAACTTGGCGTGAGCCGTCGGTCCGGGTGACACAGACCACGCCAAAACCGGCTCGCAGGCCAGCGGTGACAAGTTCGCGGAATATTTGGCTCTTGCCTTCTAGGACTGATTCGGCTCCATCTACGAGGATGAGGCGGACAGGTCGCACAGCTCCGGCTCCCAGTATTTCATCGAGCGAGTGGCCATCTAACTGGGCTTCAAGTTCGGTCGGAGTGAGCGGGAGATCGCGCAGGCTGAGGCTGACGATCGCTGCGCCCTCCTTTTCGAGTGCCTCTGCTACGCGCAAGGCCAAGGCCGACTTCCCAACGTCTGGATCGCCGGTCACCACAAGGGCGCCAGCGGACTTACCCGTGGACTGCATGACGTCGGAAAGCCGTGTTTTTTCGTCTAGACGCTCCAGTTCGAGTGCCTGCCGGCCCGACTGAAGCGCTGGGCGAACAGACTCACGAAGTCGGACGCGTAGTCGATCCAACAGATCCCAAGCGACTGCGAACGAGGCAGATCTTTCTAGCGGGAAGTTACTCAGCCTTTGCCGAATCAGCGACTGGTTGAGCACGCCTCCCTGTGGTGCCCATTCGCCTACGAGCTCCTCAAGACGGGAGAACAGCGCATCCGCTTCAGCCGGTGTACCGTTAACGTGTACTTTCTGCAGCACATTGACCGCTGCGGTTCGGTCGGCACGATCTGTTCGCTCGAGCCGAAGGTTGCGTGTGATGAGACTTGAGAGCAGTCGCCACAACAGCTCGTCCGTGGATAGCACCTCGGTCGAGGGCAGCTTTTCCGCTGCTTTTTTGACCAAGTTTTTCAAGTGATCGTATCTGTCACGAATGGCAGTATTGGTTCTTCCCGATTGCCTCAAACGAGTCACCAAGTCATGCGATGTCGGAAGCGCACGGGCAAGTTCCGCCAATTCTGCGACTTGGGTTACCGCGTTTGAGTTCGTCGACACTGCAAGGACAAGTTGCCAACGTCCTGAATTGACCTCAACCCACTGCTCTGTCACGATTGCAAGGAAATCTCGAATTAGTGGCACGGAAACATTGTCACTAGAGGTCAGGAGCGGGTTTCTCCGCACAGCGATAGAGGCTCGATGCCGTTGTCCGTGAGCGCTATGCCCTTCGAGAAGTATGTCGTCAACATCGCTTAGATCGCTTGCCTGGAGTCTAATCGAGTCAACAGTTATCGCATCCCCTAGTTCTTGAAGCGAGTCACCCGCAAGGAAGTAAGCAATGAGGTACGCGGCGTAGGAGTGCTCTAGCCTCACGCCGCCTCCGCCCGTCGAGTACGGGCTCGATCCCGCCGATGTTGTTTGGTGTTCGGGCGCGAGTTCCGCTAACCACGCACCGATGGAAGGGTTCTCGACATCGACTCGCCACAGGGTTTCCCGTCCTGACTTCCGAGAGGTCGCGAACCCTGCTTTGCCCAGTACAGATAACGCGTCGTTGGCCGTCGTCGGCGAAACCCCCAACGCGGTGGCTACTCCGCGACCGGAAAGGGGGACGGTGCTGACGGCGAGCACGGTTAAAGCACCGAACTCAGTGTCACTGAGCGTTGTTTCGAGCATCTCCCTGGCCGTTGCCATGCACTACACCCTACATTCTATGTGTAACGGGGCCTGAGCATAGCTGCGTGGCAGCTACCATTTGAGCGCCGGACCTAGAATCTGGAAATCTCGCACCTCATTGGCGAGTGCAGTGACTGTGGTTTTGTTAGCACAGTTCGAATTCACACTCGAGGAATCCGCAGCCGCGGGAACGGTGGGAGCCGGGGGCGCGGCTGGTCAGCGCAGGAACAGCTTCTGCAGTCGGGTCGAGGTCAGGGCCAGGCCGATGATGATCATGCCGGCGAAGTAGACGATGTGGATCCACGCCGGGCTGGTCGCAGCGCCGAGGATCGTCAGGCGCATGAGCTCAACACCGTGCCACAGCGGCAGCGCCTGGACGACCCATTGGACGGCGGTCGGGTAGACCTCGATCGGATAGAAGGTCGCGGAGAACAGGAACAGCGGCTGGAGGATGACGAAGATCCAGTCGAGCTGATACCAGCCGGAGAAGAAGCTTGTGATCCCCATGCCGATTGCGGCGAACGCGAAGGCCATGAGCATCGCGACGCCGAGGGCGGCCAGTGAGAAGGGGGAGTCGAGCAGGCCGAGGAAGAACATGACGGCGACGAATCCGCAGGCGTAGAGGAGCCCGCGGAAGACGGCCATGATGATCTCGCCGAGGGCCACGTCGAGGGGCCCGAGCGAGGTGGTGAGCATTGCTTCGTAGAGGCGGCCATGTTTGAGCCGGAAGAACACGTTGACCGTCGAGTCCATCACCGCGCCGTTCATCGCCGAGGCCGCCAGCAGAGCCGGGGCGATGTAGGCGGCATAGGAGATCGTCTGGCCACCGTATTCGACGCTGCCGATGAGCGAGCCGAGCCCGAGGCCCATCGCCAGCAGGTAGAGGATCGGCTCGAGGACGCCGGATGCGACGAGGATGAAGTTGTTGTGCCGGAAGACCTGCATGCCGCGGGCGACAACGGCCCGGGCGTTGCCGGCGTAGAAGGCCCGCACCCGGCCTGGGCACGGGGCGGCCAGAGAACCGGCAGTGCTGCCTGGGGTTCCGTGGCCGGCTGGCGGGGTGTGCGTGTGCGGACTGTGCTGCGTCATGAGGTCAGCCTCCGGGCGAACAGGCGCATCGCGATGAGCAGGCCGGCAGCACTCGGGATGATGATGCAGGCGAGGTGCACGGCGATCATGAGCCCGGTCATCGGCTGGTGGTAGGCCAGCAGCCGGCCGAGTTCGGTGGTGTGCCACAGCGGGGACAGCCAGCCGATCCACTGCACGGACAGCGGCAGGTTCGCCAGCGGGAAGAACGTGCCGGAGAACAGCATGAGCGGCATGACGACGACACGCTGGATGAGCGCGAACTGCCCAGAGTCGCGCTTGAGAGTGGCGGTGAAGGCCATGACCGGGAAGCCGAGCGCAGTCCCGCCGAGGGCGGCCAGCGGGATCATGAGCCAGCCGGTGGCCGGGTTCGGCACGGCGTTGAAGACGAGGGTGATGATGAGGAAGTAGATCGTCGTGATCGCAGCGACCCGGATGATCGTTGCCAGCGCTGCACCGAGCGCGATCTGCGCTGGGGTCAGCGTGGTGGCCGCTGCCGCCCAGTAGCCCCGGTTCCACCGGAACCCGGCCATGACCGGATAGGTGGATTCCTCAACGGCGAACATCATCGCCGCTGTCGCAAGCATCGCCGGTGCGACGAACAGCAGATACGGCACACCGCCGACACCCTCAGGCTGGGCGGAGTCGACGACGGTGCCCAGACCCAGGCCGAGAGAGAAGATGTAGAACACCGGGGTGAGCACGGTGACGGCCAGGGTCGTCTTGATGAACC
This sequence comes from Brevibacterium luteolum, assembly GCF_025147615.1. Lineage (NCBI taxonomy): Bacteria > Bacillati > Actinomycetota > Actinomycetes > Micrococcales > Brevibacteriaceae > Brevibacterium > Brevibacterium luteolum. Next base: position 16,621 of record NZ_JALXPM010000045.1, read on the forward strand.
GCAGGGAGAACAGCAGCTGTTTCTCGGCCACCAGCCACGGACCGGCCCGGCGCACCGCACGGTGCTGGTCGGCATGCGTGCCGGGTGCTTCGATGTCGGTGCTCATTCGATGAGGCTCCGTCCGGTGAGCCTGAGGAACACGTCTTCGAGGCTCGAGCGGCGAACGAGCGCGGTCAGCGGGGTGAAGCCGGCCTCCCGGATCGCGGCCAGTGCACTGTCGCCGTCGCCGCTGTAGAGCAGCAGCCGGTCGGGCAGCACCTCGATGCGCTCGCAGTACCGTTCGAGCGCTGGGGCCTGCTCCTCGTTGCGGTCGATGCCGAAACGCAGCTCGAGGACCTCGCGGGTCGAATACTGCCGGATGAGCTCACTCGGTGCGCCCTCGGCCATGACCCGGCCGTGGTCGACGACGATGAGCCGGTCGCACAGCTGCTCGGCCTCATCCATGTAATGGGTCGTGAGCACGAGCGTGACCCCCTGCTGTTTGAGCCGGTAGAGCCGGTCCCACAGGATGTGCCGGGCCTGCGGGTCGAGGCCGGTCGTCGGCTCGTCGAGCATGAGCAGGCTGGGATCGTTGACCAGCGACCGGGCGATCGTCAGCCGGCGCTTCATGCCGCCGGAGAGCTCATCGACACGGGCGCTGCGCTTCTCACGCAGATTGGCGAAGTCGAGCAGCTCATCGGCCTTCGCCTTGGCATAGGCGCGGGAGAACCCGAAGTAGCGGGCGTAGAAGACGAGGTTGTCGAAGACCGAGAGCTCCTCATCGAGGTTGTCCTGCTGCGGGACGACACCGAGCCGGGCGCGGATCTGCGGGCCGTCGACGTTGGGGTCGAGGCCGAGGACGCTCAGCTGCCCGCCGGTGCGCGGCAGGGTCGCGCCGATCATCCGCATCGTCGTCGACTTCCCAGCCCCATTCGGGCCGAGCAGCCCGAAGCTCTCACCGGGCGTGACGGCGAAGTCGATGCCGTCGACGGCGGCGAAGTCGCCATAGGACTTCGCCAGGCCCGAGGCGGAGATGACCGGCGCTTCATCGCTCGCCTGACCGGCCGGGTACGTGTCTGCACTCACAGTCCACGACTGTACCACCGCCTCGGCGCCGGCCACCGGGGGCATGAAAAGGCTGACCTGACCGGCGAAGACGCAGGTCAGGTCAGCTGTTGAAGGGAGTCAGCTCAGTAGAAGTCGACGCTGAGCTTATCGCCGTCCATCTTGACCGAGCCGTTGGTCTCGAAGTCGACGGTGCCGTCCCAGCGGTACTTGCCGTCCTTCGACTTGGCCTTCATCGTCATCTTCCCGACCTTGTCGGACTCGGTGTAGAAGGAACCGCCGGAACCATCAGGGCTGAGCATCGTGCGGATCGAGGGCATCTTGTCGATCGTGCGCTCGATGGTCTTCTCGTTGACCTTGTCGGCGGCTTCCTTGCCCTTGTCGTCATTCCAGCTGATGTTGACCATCGGGCAGCCGTCGACGGAGGTCTTCTTCTCTTTGGCACACTCCTTGACCTTGTCCTCGACGAGCTTCTTGACGTCGGTGTCGAAGGCATCGGTGGCCTCGACGGAGAGCTTGACGGTCGCCGCCTGCGGGGCCTCCTCATCGGCGAAGCCGACGGTCGCGTTGCCCTCAGCGGAGGTGATGTACTTGCTCTCCGGGGTCGTGATGTCGTAGCGGCCCGGCCACACGGCGTACTCGACCCGGCCGGCCTCAGGGGTGAATTCCTGGCCGTTGATCGTCGAACCGCCGATCGGCGGGATTTCAAGAGCGATCGTCGGCAGCACCGGCGGTTCGAGCTTCCACTTGTCGAAGAACATGCCCTGCCGGCCGTCCTTCGTCGCCGTGAGGACGAGGTCGTAGGGCTGCCCGCCGAGCGAGTACTGGGTGTGGATCTTCGCCGAATCGCCGTTGCGGGTCGTCTCGACGACCTTCGTGTCGGTGATCTTGTCCTGGGAGCCGTCGACGATCGGCTGGACGAGCAGCTTCTCGCTGGCACCGTCCGGGGCGGTCGCCTTGGTGATCTCGTTGGCCTTGTCCATGTTGCCGGACTCCAGGGCGGCGAGGTACTCCTCGGCGACAGTGTCGGGTCCGTACTTGTTGTTGTTGACGCTGCGCACGACGAAGAAGCCGACGAGCACGAGGATGAGCACAAGCGCAACGGCGCCCAGAGACAGGAACAGCGGCAGCTTCGACTTCTTCTTCTGCTGCCTGCCGCGCGTCTGGTCCGGGCCACCCGGTCCGGGTGCGTAGCCGGGGGCGGGGGCCGGCTGCGGGACGCTGCCGCCTGCCGGGCCCGAGGCGGCGCTCGCCCCACCAGCGGGGTTCGAGCCGATCGGTGCGGCACTGTAGGTCGGGCCTGAGTCCTGGGGTCCACCTGAGTAGGGTCCCTGCGGTCCACCTGAGTAGGGGCCGGAAGCGCCAGACGAGCCGCCGGGTCCGTGCGGCGGCTGTGGGGGCATCGGCGGGGGAGTAGGGCCGGAGTTCATAAGCTTTGCAACCTTGTCTTCAGCGCTGGTGGACGGCGATGACGCGCCCGGCGCTCAGCGCCGACGGTCACCGCGAGAGTGGCTCACGCTACTACTTTAGTCGCAACACCCGGTGTGTCGGTATTCCGTGCCCGGTGGTCACGTCGGGCACCATAGGGGGAGTGAGTTCCCCACCTGACAGCAGCGGCCGCGGGTCCCGGCATCTCGGGCGCCACCCAGCGGTCATCGGCGCGCTCGAAACCGTGCGGATCCTCCTCGTGCTCGTCACGATCGCGTTCGTGCTCGCCGCGATCGCCTGGTTCATCGGCATCGCCGAACAGCGCCCGCTCGCGGCGATCCCCGGCTGGGCGTTCACCGGCCTGGCCGCAGCCACCGGTCTGAGCGTCAGACCCGGTGAGGCGCTTATGAGCTTCCCACCCAGTCTGCTGTGCCTCATTGTGTGGCTGCTGTTGCGCAATGCGGCCTCCCGCACCGCCACCGCGCTCGACGCCAATGCGCGTCTGCAGCGCGCCGGCCAGCTCACCGCCCACCGGGCCCCGCGCACGAGCGCCTATCTGTCGATCGCCGGGGCGTTTGTGCTCATCACCGTCGGGTTCGGCTTCGCCCTCGGGGCGGCGACCCCGAGCCTCATCGGCTTCACCCGTGTCGGCCTCCTCGTCGGCACCGCGATTGTGTTCGGTGCCGGCCTGTACCCGCAGGCGGCTGCAGCGGACTCACGTCTGTCAGCCAGACTCGGTGAACAGTGGACCGGAGCACTGGAAGATGCCCACCGGGTGTGCGTGCGCGCCGGCTGGTGGCTGGCCGGGCTCGCCGCACTCGCCGTCGCTGCCGGGCTCGCCATCGAGTTCGAGAAGGTCAGCGCCGTCGTCGACCTCTACAGTGCCCCGCTCGTGGCCGCGATCGGCCTGTCAGTGGTGCAGCTGCTCTACCTGCCGGGGATCCTCGCCGTCGCACTTGCTTGGCTCAGCGGTGCGGGCGTGCACCTGTCGGCAGCCGAGACCGCCTCGGCCTTCTCCGCAGCCGGCGGCCCGCGCCCGGCTGTGCCGCTGCTGGCGATCATCCCGGAGAACCCGCCAGCCTTCCTGGCCGCGGCACCGGCACTGCTCTTCATCGTCGGGGTGCTGCTCGTGACGCTGCGCCGCAGCTGGCAGCACGTCGACCTGCCGGTCATGACCGTCGCCTCAGCCCAGCTGCTCGTGCTCATGTGGATGTGGGGACTGTTCTCCACCGGCGGGCTGGGACCCGGCGGCCTGGAGGTCTTCGGAGTGCCGGCGCTGCTGTTCCCGCTCATCACCGGCGGGCTCGTTATCGCCGGCCTGTGGGCTGGCTACGGACTCATTCTCGCCGCCCGCCGGGCACAGCCGCAGGACTGAGACCGCAACCGCAGGACTGACCCGCCGATAGGGGGAACAGACAGGGGAGGAAGCGGCGGCAGGTCAGCCGGCGCCGAGTTCCTCGAGCATCTTCGTCAGCTGTGAGCGGTGCTCAGTCTGGCATTCGACGGCGGCCTGCTCTGTCAGCGCGGAGGCAACGCAGTCCTCGTAGGCCTTCTGCTGCGGGTACAGCACCGCCATGCCGATCGCCTGCAGGATCATCCAGCCGGCCGCCAGCGCACCGAGCACACCCATGATGACCCAGCCGCCGGCCTGCTTCGAACGCACCCCGGCGATGAAGTAGCGCACCGCCCACACGAGGGCGGCGATCGCGAAGACACCGGAGAACAGTTTCGCCGGCAGCGGATACAGCGAGGCCAGCAACGCAGCACCGAGCAGCAGCGTGAAGATCATGCCCTCACGGTTGCGCTTCATCACCAGCGCCTCATCACCGCTGGGCTTCTCGGCAGAGGGTCGCTGGTCGTTCTGGCTGGGCTTGTGCTCGATCGGACTCACCGCAACAGTCTGACATACAATGACAGCCGTGCGCCTCGTAACCCTCGCCTCCGGATCCGGGTCCCTGACCCAGGCTGTCATCGACGCCTTCACCACCACCGCACCCGTCGCCGATGTCACGTTGGCTGCAGTCGGCTCGGATCGGCCCGATGCCCCGGTCCTCGACCGTGCCCGAGGTGCCGGTCTCGACGCCTTCGTCGTCGCCCCGCGTGATTTCGCCTCCCGCGACGAATGGAACCAGTCACTCGCCGAGACGGTGGCCGGTTATGAGCCCGACTGGGTCGTCTCGGCAGGCTTCATGCGCATCCTCGGGCCCGACTTCATCTCCCGGTTCCCACAGCGCATCATCAACACCCACCCGGCCCTGCTGCCGTCCTTCCCCGGCGCGCACGGGGTCCGCGATGCGCTCGCCTACGGCGTCAAGGTCACCGGCTCGACCGTCCACCTCGTCGACGAGGGCGTCGACACCGGCCCGATCATCGTCCAGCAGCCGGTGCTGATCGAACCCGATGACACCGAGGACACCCTGCATGAGCGCATCCGGCAGGTCGAGCGCCGCCTGCTCGTGAAGCTGCTCACCCACCTGGCTGATGGCCGGCTGCACATCGACGGGCGGCATGTCACCGGCTTCGACGCCCGCGATAGCATCGACTGAACCCGCACACCCGTATGGAGGAGACCCCTGTGGAAGCCCAACGTCCGATCCGCCGCGCCCTCATCAGCGTCTATGACAAGACCGGCCTGACCGACCTGGCGCGCGGGCTCGCCGCCGCAGGTGTAGCGATCGTCTCGACGGGCTCGACGGCCAAGCAGATCGCTGAGGCAGGCGTCGACGTCACCCCCGTCGAGGACGTCACCGGCTTCCCCGAATGCCTCGAAGGCCGCGTCAAGACCCTCCACCCGAAGGTGCACGCCGGCATCCTCGCCGACTCCCGCAAGGACGACCATCGCGCACAGCTGGCTGAGCTCGGCATCGACGCCTTCGACCTCGTCGTCGTCAACCTCTACCCATTCACCGACACCGTCGCCTCGGGCGCGGACTTCGACGCCTGCGTGGAGCAGATCGACATCGGCGGCCCGGCGATGGTCCGCGCAGCGGCGAAGAACCACCCGAGTGTCGCGATCGTCACCGATCCCGCCCGGTACGGCGACGTCGTCACCGCTGCGCAGACCGGCGGCTTCGACCTGGCCTCCCGGCGCCGGCTCGCAGCCGAGGCCTTCGCCCACACCGCCTCCTACGACGCCGCAGTCGCCGGCTGGCTGGCCGGACAGCTCGCCGACGGCGACGAGCCCGGCGACTTCTTCGGCATCACCGCGGTCAAGAAGCACGGGCTGCGCTACGGCGAGAACCCGCACCAGGCCGCTGCCGTCTACCAGACCGCGGCAGGCGGCGGCATCGCAGGAGCCCAGCAGCTCGGCGGCAAGGAGATGTCGTATAACAACTACCAGGACACCGACGCCGCGATCCGGGCCGCCTACGACTTCGACGCGCCTGCGGTGGCGATCATCAAGCACGCCAACCCGTGCGGCATCGCCACTGCGGCTGATATCGCCGAAGCCCACCGCAAGGCCCACGCCTGCGATCCGGTCTCGGCCTACGGCGGGGTGATCGCCGCCAACCGCGAGGTCACCGTCGCGATGGCCGAATCCGTCAAGCCGATCTTCACCGAGGTGCTCGCAGCCCCCTCGTTCGCCCCCGAGGCGCTGGAGATCCTCAGGACGAAGAAGAACCTGCGCCTGCTTGAACTCGGTGGCTGGCAGCCCGATGCCCAGGAGTTCCGCCAGATCTCCGGCGGGGTGCTCATCCAGGACCGCGACAGCTTCCAGGCCGACGGCGACGACCCGTCAAACTGGACCCTGGCCGCCGGACGGGCCGTCGACGAGGCGACGCTGCGCGATCTCGCCTTCGCGTGGCGGGCCTGCCGGGCGGTGAAGTCCAATGCGGTCCTGCTCGCCGCCGACGGGGCCTCCGTCGGAGTCGGCATGGGCCAGGTCAACCGGGTCGACTCCGCGCAGCTGGCCGTCCAGCGCGCAGGCGACCGAGTCGCGGGATCGGTGGCCGCCTCGGACGCGTTCTTCCCGTTCGCCGACGGTCTCGAAGTGCTGACCCGCGCCGGTGTCACCGCGATCGTGCAGCCGGGCGGGTCGATCCGCGATGAGGAGGTCATCGCAGCCGCCGAGCAGGCCGGAGTGACGATGTACTTCACGGGAACCCGCCATTTCTTCCACTGAACCCCGTCACGCCGCC
>NZ_JALXPM010000046.1:0-22780 GCF_025147615.1 Brevibacterium luteolum
GGGCATGACTTCCATCCTTCCTGGAATTTATCCAGTCGTGAAGTCAACCAAACCTTCAGCAGTCCCCTCAACGGCGATGCCGGCGAACGTGCCCGCGATCTCTACCGTCTGTTCTGCGACGGCGAGTTCCACATCACCGACGCCCGCACGGCCGAGATGGCCAAACTTGTCGAGAATGCCTACCGCGACGTCAACATCGCCTTCTCCAACGAGCTCTCCGTCGTCGCCTCGAAGCTCAACGTCGACGTGTGGGAGCTCATCGACCTGGCAAACCACCATCCGCGCGTCAACATCCTTCAGCCTGGACCTGGTGTCGGCGGACACTGCATCGCCGTCGATCCGTGGTTTCTCGTGTCAGCGGCACCGGAGGAAACCCCTCTCATCCGCACCGCCCGCGAGGTCAACGACGACAAGCCCGAGTTCGTTCTGAATCAGGTGGTGCCCAAGGCCCAGCGATTCAAGGAACCCCGGGTGGCCGTCTCGGGGCTCGCGCTCAAGCCGGACATCGACGACCTGCGCGAAAGCCCGGCCATGTACATCGCCGAGACACTGGCCGACCGCTTGTCCGAAGGTACTATCCTCGCTGTCGAACCGAACATTGATGAGCTCCCTGCTTCGCTGGTCGAGAAGGGGAACGTCGAGCTCACCGATCTCGAAACGGCCGTCCAGACGGCCGACATCGTGCTGCTGCTGGTCGACCACTCGGAGTTCAAGAACTACGATCAGCGCCGCCTGCAGAGCACCATCGTCTACGACACCCGCGGGACCTGGCGCACGCTCCTCTGATCACCTGATCGCTGTGACCGGTGAGCCCTGCACGGGCTCACCGGTCACGTCTGCCTGAATCCGGCTCACAGGGTGCGGTCCTACGGTGGACTCATGCCGTCTTCCCGCCGCCCGGACTTCACTCGCGTCGAAGTCGCGATCGATGCGTGGGCACACCGGCGGCTGGCCACCGGCAAACTCGGTCGCGGCGGGCGTTTCGGCCACATCGTCACCGAGTTCACTGTCTTCGTTCTCAAACAGGCGTGGGCGTGCCTGTTCGGCGCAGCGATGCTGGCAGCGCTCGTCCTCACACACTTCTTCTACCCGGCCGAAGCCGGGCTCTCCCGCAGCGATGCCCTCGTGATCATCGCCATCGGCATCCAAGTGGTCATGGTGATCGGCCGACTCGAGACCGGCCGCGAGCTGTGGGTCATCGTCATCTTCCATGTCGTGGGCACTGGGATGGAGCTGTTCAAGACCTCCGTCGGCTCGTGGAGCTACGGAGGTGACGGCCTGCTATTCATCGGCTCAGTCCCGCTGTACACCGGGTTCATGTACGCTGCCGTCGGCTCCTACCTCGTGCGCGTCTTCAAGCTCTTCCACCTGCGCTTCAGCCACTATCCGCCGATCTGGCTGACGGCCCTCATCGCCGCAGCGATCTACGCGAACTTCTTCACCCACCACTACCTGCCCGACATCCGCTGGCTGCTCGTCGCCGCGGTCCTCCTCGTGTGGGGACGGTGCATGATGCACTTCCGCAACCACCGCGATCAGCCGTACCGCCGGATGCCGGTGCTCGTCTCATTCATCGGGGTGGCCTTCTTCATCTGGATCGCCGAGAACATCGGCACCTACACCGGCTCGTGGATCTATCCGCACCAGAACGACGGCTGGGAGCTCGTCTCGATCTCCAAGCTGGTCGCCTGGTTCCTGCTCATGATCATCTCCGTCGTCCTCGTCACCCTCGTCTACCGGCCCCAGCCACCAACGCCGGATACCGGCACCCGGACGTGACAACGGCGGCCCCACCTCGGGAACGGGAAGATGCCGTCTGAGGTGGAGCCGCCGGTGCTGTGGTCAGGTCACTTCATGCGCTTGCCGGCCGAGCCGAGGTGCTCGCAAGCCTCGACGATGCGGGCGGCCATGTTTGCCTCTGCGGCCTTGCCCCAGGAACGCGGGTCGTAGATCTTCTTGTTGCCGACCTCACCGTCGATCTTGAGGACGCCGTCGTAGTTCTTGAACATGTGGTCGGCGACCGGGCGGGAGAAGGCGTACTGGGTGTCGGTGTCGATGTTCATCTTCACGACGCCGTTGCGGACGGCCTCGGCGATCTCCTCGGCCGTCGAGCCCGAGCCGCCGTGGAAGACGAGGTCGAAGGGCTTGTCCTTGCCGACCTCGGCGCCGACGGCGTCCTGGATCTCCTTGAGCAGCTCCGGGCGCAGCTTGACGTTGCCGGGCTTGTACACACCGTGGACGTTGCCGAAGGTGAGAGCGGTCAGGTAGCGGCCCTTCTCGCCGGTGCCGAGTGCCTTCGCGGTGGCCAGGCCGTCTTCGACGGTGGTGTAGAGCTTCTCGTTGATCTCGTTCTCGACACCGTCCTCTTCACCACCGACGATGCCGATCTCGACCTCGAGCAGCGTGTGGGCCTCCTGCGAGAGCTTGAGCATCTCCTCAGCGATCTGCAGGTTCTCATCCAGCGGCACGGCCGAGCCGTCCCACATGTGGGAGCCGAACAGGGGCTGCTCGCCGTTCTTCACCCGCTGGGTGGAGATCTCCAGCAGCGGCTTGACCCAGTGCTCGAGCGCATCCTTGGGGGCGTGGTCGGTGTGCAGGACGATGTTGACGTCGTAGCTCTTGGCGACCTCCTGGGCGAAGACGGCGAAGGCCACTGCACCGCGCACCCGGTCCTTGATGGTCGGCCCGGACATGTACTCGGCGCCGCCGGTCGAGATCTGGATGATGCCGTCGGACTCAGCCTCGGCGAAGCCGCGGATCGCGGCGTTGATGGTCTGCGAGGATGTGCAGTTCACGGCGGGGTAGGCGAACTGCTGCGACTTGGCACGGTCGATGAGCTCGGAATAGACCTCGGTCGTTGCGATGGGCATGGGCTTCTCCTTCGACGAGCAGGGATGGACGCATGGTCGGTCGTACTCCCGATCTTGTCACCTCAGGGTCCGTATTGCCACATGTGCATCGGCTGCAGGCGGGCGGTTCCGGGCTAAAGTCGAACCATGACCTCTTCTCCCCCGCCCTCCGGCGGCCCGGCCCCAGGGCAGGCCGCGGCAGCGCGTACACCGGCCGACACCGCTACAGGCCCGGCTCCGCGCGGGAGCTCGCGTACGGCGATCACCGCGTGGGCGCTGTGGGACTGGGGTTCGGCGGCGTTCAACGCCGTCATCATCACCTTCGTCTTCGCCCCATACCTCACCAAGGCCGTCGCCTCGACCGAGGAGGCCGGATCGACCGCGCTCGGCTGGTCGATGGCCGCCGCCGGTCTCATCATCGCCCTCGTCGCCCCAGCTGCCGGCACCCGGGCTGATGCCGGCGGGCGGCACAAGATGTGGCTGGGCGTCCACACGCTCATCGTCGTCGCCAGCATGGCTGGCATGTTCTGGGTCAAGGACTCCCCCGACCACCTGGCGCTCGGGCTCATCCTGCTGGCTGCCGGCAGCGTCTTCTTCGAGTTCGCAGAGGTCTCCTACAACGGGCTCATGCTCCGCATCACGACACCGGCCAACATCGGCAAAGTCTCCGGGTTCGGCTGGGGCATGGGATACGTCGGCGGGCTCGTGCTGCTCGTCATCCTGCTGGTCACCGTCATCCAGCCCGACGTCGGGCTCTTCGGCGCCACCGATACAGAAGGCCTGCGCTACCGGATCGTCGCGGTGATCTCCGCAGCGTGGTTCCTGCTGTTTGCGATCCCCGTCTTCCTCTTCGCACCCGGTGCCGCCGACACAGCAGCCGTGCGCGAACAGGGCAATCCGATCGTCGCCTTCGCTCGCGACTACAAGGCACTGGTCATCCGGCTGGTGACGATGTGGCGCGATGAGCGGCGGACGCTGAAGTTCTTCATCGCCTCGGCCGTGTTCCGCGACGGGCTGGCGGCGATCTTCGCCTTCGCAGGCGTCCTGGCAGCAGGCTCCTACGGGTTCTCCCCCGCTGATGTCATCATCCTCGGCGTCGCAGCCAACATCGTCGCCGGCATCGGGTCGATCCTCGCCGGGTTCCTCGATGACCGGTTCGGGCCCAAGAGCGTCATCATCGGCGGGCTCATCGTCCTCATCGTCGCAGGCACCCCGATCGTCTTCACCGACAGCGTCACGATCTTCTGGGTGTGCGCAATGGTGCTGAGCTTCTGCGTCGGACCGGTGCAAGCGGCCAGTCGTTCCTTCCTCGCCCGCATCACCCCGCCGGAGAAGGCCGGAGAGAACTTCGGCCTCTATGCCACCACCGGCCGGGCTGTGAGCTTCCTAGGCCCGGCGATGTTCGCCGTATCGATCATGATCTTCGGCTTCCAGCGCGCCGGGGTCATCGGCATCATCGCCGTGCTGGCCCTGGGGCTCCTCCTCGTCATCCCCGTTCCCCAAGGCTCCGCCACGGCAGCGGTCGCACGCCGGGACACCTGACCACCGCCTCGGGCGCGGCCGCCAGTCAAGACCAGCCCTCCTGCCGCCAGCCGATCGAGTTGTGAGACCTCAACCACAGGCTTAGACTGAACGCACGCTCACTTATCGAACGATCGAGGTAGTTCTTATGGATCATCTGCTCAGCCCGGAAGAGCTCGATTTCGCCCATCAGATGCGCGAGTTCTTCCGCACCGAAATCCCGGAGGAAATCCGCTACCGCCAGGCCATCGGCCAGGAGCTGTCCAAAGAGGACATCGTCACCAGCCAGCGCATCCTCAACAAGCACGGCTACGCGGTGCCGAACTGGCCGGTCGAATGGGGTGGCCAGGACTGGACGCCCGTGCAGCGCCACATCTGGCTGGAGGAGATGCAGCTGGCCTCCGTGCCGACTCCGCTGCCGTTCAACACCGCGATGGTCGGCCCGGTGATCGCGACGTTCGGCTCCCGGGAGCTCAAGGAGCGCTTCCTGCCGGCCACGGCCAACATCGACCTCTGGTGGTCGCAGGGCTTCTCCGAGCCCAATGCCGGCTCCGACCTCGCCTCGGTCAAGACCTCAGCGGTGCGCAAGGGCGATGTCTACATCGTCAACGGCCAGAAGACCTGGACGACGCTCGGCCAGCACGGCGACTGGATCTTCAACCTCGTGCGTACCGACCCGGATGCCAAGAAGCAGGCCGGCATCTCGTTCCTGCTCATCGACATGAAGTCCCCCGGTGTCACCGTCCGCCCGATCGAGCTCATCGACGGCGGCCATGAGGTCAACGAAGTGTTCTTCGACAACGTCGAGGTCCCCGTCGAGAATCTCGTCGGCGAAGAGAACAAGGGCTGGACGTACGCGAAGTTCCTGCTCGGCAACGAGCGCACCGGCATCGCCCGGATCGGCGACTCGAAGGTCGCACTGGCCCGCGTCAAGGCCTACGCCGCGGCCACCAAGACCTCCCGCGGCACGCTGCTCGACGACCCGCTGTTCGCCGCCCGCCTGACGAAGGTCGAAGCCGAACTCACCGCGCTCGAGTTCACCCAGCTGCGGATCCTCTCGACCCAGGTCGCGGGCGATGACAAGCCGGATCCGCGCTCCTCAGTGCTCAAGCTGCGCGGCTCGATGATCCAGCAGGACATCTCCGAGCTCATGATGGACGTGCTCGGCCCGCAGGGCATCGACTTCGTCAACAGCCGCGAGGTGCCCGCCGGCTTCACGACCCTGCCTCCGGGTGCTGTCGATGCCGGCCCGCACTACTACAACTACCGCAAGGTCACCATCTACGGCGGCTCCTCGGAAGTCCAGCGCTCGATCATCTCGAAGGCTCTGCTCGGACTCTGATCCGCAGGCTCGACTCTTTCACCACTAGGAGAACTCAATGGATCTCGAACTCACAGACGTCCAGCAGGAGCTTGCCTCGACCGTCGGCCGCCTGCTTTCCACCAAATACGACGCCGCCACCCGCGACGAGGTGCTCGCCTCCGAAGCCGGCTACAGCGCGGACATGTGGAACCAGTTCGCTGAGATCGGCCTGCTCGGCCTGCCGATCGACGAAGACTACGACGGCGCCGGCATGGGATTTGCCGAAGTCGCCGTCGTCATGGAGCAGTTCGGCCGCGCACTGACCTTGGAGCCGTACCTGGCGACCGTCGTGCTCGGCGCCGGGCTCATCACCGCCGTCGGCACCGACGAGCAGAAGTCGGAGCTGCTGCCCGGTGTGGCCGCCGGTGAGACGAAGCTGGCGCTGGCCGCCTACGAACCGGCCGGACGCTACGATCTTACGCACCCAGGCACCACCGCCTCGGTCGCGGAGTCCGGTGTGACGCTGACCGGCGAGAAGTCCGGCGTGCTCGGACTCGGAGCCGCCGACCGGCTCATCGTCTCCGCTGCCGTCGACGGCGGGGTTGGCCTGTTCCTCGTCGACCCGGCAGCCGAGGGTGTGACGATCGACGTGCGCACTCAGGCCGATGGCCACAAGGCCGGCTCAGTGCTCTTCGACAGCGCCCCGGCCACCCGCCTGGGCGAAGGCGATGCTTCAGATGCAATCGCTGCCGTCATCGACACCGCCAACGCCGCCCTGTGCGCCGAGGCCGTCGGCGCGATGGAGGCCTCGCTGAAGATGACCGCGGAGTACCTGCACACCCGCGAGCAGTTCGGCTTCCCCATCGGCCGCAACCAGGTCCTCCAGCACCGCGCAGCCGATCTGTACGCCACGCTCGAGTACGCCAAGAGCATGGCCCTGTACGCCAAGCTCGCCGTCATCGAGAACAACCCGCAGACCCGTCACCGGGACGTCATCGCAGCCAAGCTCGTCATCGACGACGCCTGCCGGCACATCAGCCAGGAGGCGATCCAGATGCACGGCGGCATCGGCATGACGATGGAGTACCCGATCGGCCACTACGCCAAGCGGCTGACGGTCATTCCGCGCACCTTCGACGAAGCCGACGCGCTGACTGCCGAGCTTGCCGAGATGGGCGGGCTCATCGAAGCCCGTGCAGCCGACCTGCAGGCCGGCTGAGACCGCGGGCGGCAGACCGAGACTCCCCGCCTGACCCGCGCACTCCCCTGAACCGACCCCGAGGTGGTGAGAACCGCCTCGGGGTCGGTTGCTGTGCAGACGATGGGCACGGTGGCTGCCGGCGGTGAGTTCGGTTAGGTTGAGGAGTGCACTGCGCTGCCGCCAGTGATGACCCGCTGAAGGAACCGCGATGACCTTGCCCCGGATTTCTGCCACCCGCCACCTGGCAGTCGTCGTCCTGCTCGTCCTCACCGTCCTGCTCACCGGCTGCATGAAGATCAACGGCGACCTCGCCATCAGCAGGGACCTGATGGTCTCCGGCACCGTCGACGCACTCATCGAGCGCACTGCCGTTGAAGACCTCAGCGCATTCGGCTCCAGCACCTACGGCTCGGGCACCGGCGACGCTGACACCCTGATCGATGAGTCGATCGAAGAGGCACGGCAGACCCTGCCTGCAGGTGTCAGCATCGAGAAGATCGCCGATGAGCAGTACATCGGGGCGCGCTACACCTACGATGCGGTCGACCCCAGCCATACCGCGGTGGAGGACTTCGGCCTCAGCGGACTGCACCTGATCGAGCACGACGACCAGATCACCCTGCGCATGCCCAACTTCCTCCTCATCGATGACGCCGGCCCCAGCTATGGGTCCGCCGGCTGGAGCCATGCTCCCGGCCGGTTCATGTTCGATGAGGCGAAGATGACCTTCACGTTCCCCGGTCGTGTCGTCAGCGCACCCGGCGGCGAGGTCAAGGGGAAGACGGTGATGTTCGACCTGCGGCAATTCAGCGGCGACACCATCACCGTGACCGCGAAGGCCTCATCGTTCCCGTGGTGGATCCTCTACATCGTCGGAGGTGTGCTGCTGCTTGCTGTCATCGCTGGGATCATCATCGCCGTCGTCGTGCGCAATAAGCGCCGGCGGCAGGCGATGCCTCCAGGACCCGGTTATGGTGGTCCAGGTTATGGGGCTGCGCCTCCCGGAATGCCGGCGCCAGGTGGGCTGGCGTACGGCGGGTCAGGCTATGGCTCTGCGGGACCAGGGCCGGGAGGTCCTGGCTATTCCGGGCCCAGCGGTTCTGGCCGCCCACCCTCGGCTGGACCCGGTGTCGTGCCACCGCAGGATCAGCAGATGCCGCCGCAAGGTCAGCCTGGACCCTATGGCCAGCCCGCTCCGCATCCGCCTGGTCCCCCGCATCCGCAGCCGGGGTATGGTCCGGGGCAGCAGGGAATGCAGCATCCGGGCCCTGCCCGGCCAGGGCCGCAACCGGCTCCGCCGGATGACCATCGTCGTTTCGCCCCGCCCGAATCGCGCAAGCGCATAGATCCTCCCGGGGCAAGCTGATGCTTTCTCCACAGATGCTATGCGTGTAGCACATAATGCTCTCACGCTACATCGCTACAATGAGGTGAAGGAGGGCTACCATGACCGTCGATAATTCAGACCAGCTCCACATCAACGACGTCAACGGCCATCTCGAAGTCGTGGGAGCCAGCAAGGAAGAATTGGAACATGCCCTCGCCCTGATCCGGGCAGATCGACACAGGAAGGTAGCGGCGCGTGCTGCCTTCGTCTCATACGTCCGAAAGACGATGCTCGACGAGAGCGCGGCGCTCATCTCGCTCGCGTCGCAGAAGCAGATCCAGCGCAGCGCGGGCCTCCGACAGCACCTCATGGAAGAAGAGGGCTTCGAGACCTACGCGTCTCTCGCAGCGACACGCAGCTCTCAGGAGAGCTCGGTGCGCACCTGGGTGTCGAGAATGCGGAAGCGTAACGAGCTGTTCACTGTCGAACTCAATGGGGCCACCATGATTCCCAAGGTGCAGCTCACAAGCTCCGGTAACGCTGACCCTCACGTCGTCGAACTGATACGCCCCCTCCTCAGAGCCGGCCTTGATGGCTGGTCTCTCTGGGCATGGTTAACACAGCCGAACGGGCTCCTCAGCGGAGAAGTCCCGGCCGAAGTAGTGAGAACCGACGCTGGGCGAGCGGCGAGAGCCTCAGATCGCTACGCTGCCGAGATCCGGCGCGCGACGGAAAGCACATGACCCGCCTCTTCCCTCCCCAGGACCTGCAATGTCCTGACCCGAAGAGATGCACGGTAGCCGCTGTTGAACTCAGTGGTCTAGCAGAAGCCGGCGAACTGCCTATCGTCACAGTCCCGAGCACCCGGCACTGGTATCGGGTCTACGACTCGCAGGATGGTTTCAGCCACCCAAACCCCGGTTTCGGAGACACGAGGTTCGCGCCATTCGATGCACTCGACACACAGGATCGTGTTCCGACGCTCTACGTCGCTGACTCACTTTCTGCAGCACTACTCGAAACCAGCTTCCATGACGTTCATGAGCAGGTGCCACGAGTCGTTTCGGAACTATCGCTGCACGGCAAACTTCATGCCCGGCTCATTCCGCCCTGTGATTTGGAGCTGATCGACCTTCGGGACCCACAGCTGAATCGACTCGGCTTCACCCGGCCCCAGCTTGCGAGCAGCTCTCCCGAGCACTACCCGTGCACCCGCAGAGTCGCTCGAGCAGTTCATGCCGATCCACAGCACCCTGCGGGAATCATCTGGCATTCCCGTCAAGCAGAACTCAGCAGCACGGATCCTGCGGAGGTGGCCGTTGTCTTCGCCGACCGCGTTTCACATGTGCGCGGTGCGTGGAAACTCGGTCCCTACCGTGACGCCTATGGTTCGCTTCTCGAAGGAACGGGCCGCCTCATCCTCGATGACGTCGCCGAGTCCCTCGACATCACCATCTCGCAGATCAATTTCTAACCGTCTGCCGAGAGCACGTTGACAACATCACCAGCATCGAATTCCACGCAGACGAGAGGGGCCCAGACTGACGTCTGGACCCCTCAATGCTCAGCGCATGTCATGCGCGCTCAGCTCTCACTGTCGCGGCGGCTGCGGACCTGAACCGTATCCGGGATTGCCGTAACCCGGCTGTCCCGGGCCCTGCTGGGGCGGCCGTCCCGGGCCCTGCTGGGGCGGCTGACCGTACTGATGGCCGGGCTGACCCTGTCCCCATTGCGGTTGCGAACCGCCCTGCTGACCATAGGGTCTTGGTGCCGAACCGGGTGCCTGCGGCGGCTGCACACGACCGGGCCCACCGGGCTGACCCTGCTGCGGCGGCTGGCCGTACGGGCCAGGCTGGCTCTGCGGTCCCGGCTGACCGTACTGACCCGGAGCCGAGGGCCCGGCACCAGGCTGGCCCTGCTGGGGCGGCTGGCCGTACTGGCCCGGACCCGAGCCGGTGCTTGCCGGGCCACCGGGCTGTCCGTACTGACCCTGCTGACCGTACTGTCCCTGCTGGCCGTACTGACCGGGCACGCCGTAGGAGGCGGCAGTGGCCGGGGCACCCTGATGCTGCTGGCGCTTCTTCTTGCGCGAGAGCAGGACGGCGAGCAGGATGCCCCCGCCGATGAGCAGCAGCAGGAGGATGCCGCCGATGACGAAGAGGATCCACCACGGGAAGTTCGACTTCTTGGCCTTGACGGTGATGGTGTCGCCGTCGTAGTTCTTCAGGTCGTAGGTGACGACGTTCTTGTCGATCTCACCGCCGGGTGCGTCGATGATGTCACCGGGGAAGGTGAGCTTGACCTGCGCCTCGGTGAACATGTCCGACGGGTCCCCGCCGCCGGAGTACTCGGCGACACTGCCGGTGCCCAGATCCGAGGAGCGGATGAAGTTCGGCATCGAGAACGAGATCTCGCCGTTCTCCTCACTGATTGACAGGCCCTCAAGACCCGTCTCCGAGCCGTCGGTCAGCGTGTTCGGGTCGACCTTGTCGAGGGTGAGCTTCATGCCGAGATCGGAGTCCGTGG
Organism: Brevibacterium luteolum; assembly: GCF_025147615.1. Taxonomy (NCBI): domain Bacteria; kingdom Bacillati; phylum Actinomycetota; class Actinomycetes; order Micrococcales; family Brevibacteriaceae; genus Brevibacterium; species Brevibacterium luteolum. The sequence continues at coordinate 10,728 of NZ_JALXPM010000046.1, forward strand.
AGACCTTCTCTACCGTCACTCCTTCAGGCGCTTCGGCCTGTGCTTCCTGGACGGACTTGTCGAGCTCGTCCTCGTAGCTGGTCGGCGTTCCGTAGCTGCCGTACTGCGAGGACTGGTCTTCGAGCATCTGCCGGTCGAAGGTGTACTGCCAGGTGCCGCTGAGCTTGAGATCCTTGTCGATCTCCATGTCGATGTTGACGGCCATGCACCCGGTGAGGACGAACCCCAGCAGGAGCATCAAGCCGACGGCCAACGGCTTCGTCACTCGGTCTTTCAGCGTCTTCATGGGGCACCTTTCACGCATCGTCACTGCCACGGCTTCGCGGCATTGGTCTCAACCTATCCGAACACATGCGGGCTCGCTACGCATCTCTGTTCCGGTTTCGACACTCCCCACCGCTCCCCTCAGCCGGTGAGCTCTCCGTCGCGGGCGATGAGCCGGCCGGCCTTGAACACGAGCCGCTCATCCGGGCAGTCCATGATCGCAGCGGTGACCGTGTCGGCCTTGGCCAGCAGTAGGTCAGCCGGGGCACCCACGGCGAGTCCCGCCTCGGCATCGGAGGTCACGTCACCGGCAGGGGCGTGCGGGACGCCGTCGAGGATGTGGCGGCCGCCGCGGGAGGCGACGTCGAGGCAGTGCTCGATGTCGGCATCGGCGCGGAAGCCGTTGGTGAAGGCCAGCTGCCACACCCGGCGCAGCACATCACCGTCGCCGTACGGGCTCCAGTAGTCGCGCTGGCCGTCCTCACCGAGGCCCACCCGCACGCCGGTCTCGGCGAGCATCCCCAGCGGCAGCACGGTGCCGGCCGGGGCGACAGTGGTGACGGCGATCTGGCTGGCCGCCAGCATCTCGGCCAGCCTGCGCTGTTCGCGCTCGGCGACGCTGCCGAGGACGAAGCAGTGTGAGACGGTCACCTTGCCCTGCATGCCCGCTGCCTGCGTGCGGGCGATGATCTCCTCGAGGCTGAACACGCCGACGGTGCCGCGTTCGTGCAGGTGAATGTCGATGCCGATGCCGTACTTCTCCGCCCAGCCGAAGACCATGTCGAGGTGCGTCTTCGGGTCCCGGTCATACGTCGTCGGGTCGAGCCCGCCGATGAGGTCAGCGCCGGCGGCCAGCCCCTGTTCGACGTAGCGCGGGGCGTCGGCATCGCGCAGCAGCCCGGCCTGCGGGAAGGCGACGATCTCCATGTCGACGATCCCGGCCAGGGTCTCCTTGGCGGCGTGGAGGGCTTCGAAGCGCTCGAGCTGGCAGTCGGAGTCGATCTGGGCGTGCGTGCGGATGCGGGTGGCGCCGGAGGCGACGATCCGGCTGGCGGCGTAAACGGCCTGGTCGTAGGCGCTGCGCTCACCGTGGCGCCAGTTGGCGCGGTCGTTCATGATGAGCTCGTGCAGGCTGGATCCGGCGGTGTGCGGCCTAAACGTCTGGCCCAGCCGGTTCGAGTCGAGGTGGGCGTGGACATCGCCGAGGCTCGGCATGACGACGTAACCGGTTGCATCGATGACGTCCGCGGTCGAGGCGGGGGCCGCCTCGGCGGCGGGAGCGATGGCTGCGATGGTGCCGTCATCGAGGGTGATGTCGACGGGGTCTGCGTCAGGGGCGCGGTTGAACAGGCGGGCGCCGGTGAGGATGGTAGGCATGATCTGAGTCTATGCCCGCTGGCGCATGGCTGGAGGTGTGCGGCAGGTGGGGCTCAGCTGCACGGCTGGCCGAAGGCGTGCCGGCGGATCCAGGCATGCATGGCGATCGCCGCCGCGGCAGCGGCGTTCATCGACCGGGTCGAACCGTACTGCTCGATCGACAGCACCGCCTCACAGGCGGCGTGGGCGGCGTCGGTGAGGCCGGGGCCCTCCTGGCCGAAGAGGAACACGCACTTCTCCGGCAGCTCGTAGGTCTCCAGGGGCACGGAGTCGGGGAAGTTGTCGACGCCGATGAGCGGGAGGCTCCGCTCGGCACACCAGGCGGCCAGCGCCTCGGCGTCGGGGTGGTGGTGCAGGTGCTGGTAGCGGTCGGTGACCATCGCCCCGCGGCGGTTCCAACGGCGCCGGCCGACGATGTGGACGGCGGCGGCGTTGAAGGCGTTGGCGGTGCGCACGACCGAGCCGATGTTGAGGTCGTGCTGCCAGTTCTCGACGGCGACGTGGAAGCCGTGGCGGGTGCGGTCGAGGTCGGCGACGATCGCCTCGAGCTTCCAGTACCGGTACTTGTCGACGACGTTGCGGCGGTCGCCTTCGGCGAGCAGTTCCGGGTCGTAGTGCTCGCCGGTCGGCCACTCACCGGCCCAGGGGCCGACGCCGACGGTGGTGTCGGCATCGACCCCTGGTGCAGGTGCTGGGTGCTCAGCACCCGGTGGCTGGGTCACGGCTTCTTCTTGGAGCCGGACTTCTTGGCGGCAGGCTTCTTCACCGCAGGCTTCGCCTTCGTGGCGGTCTTCGCAGCCGTCGACCCGCTGGAGGACTCGTCAGCGTCGTCGACGTCGTCAGTCTCGTCCGCCTCGGCGTCGGCATCGTCTGCATCTGCGGAGTCGTCGGCGGCAGCGGACTTCTTGTCCGCCTCGGCACCGGCGCCCTTCTTGCGCAGCTTGACGGTGCGTCCGCCGTGTCCGGCGCCGCGCAGCAGGTTCTTCTCATAGGCGCCTGAAGCGAGGCCGAAGGCCATGAGCGCAAGGACGAGCGCGATGCCGGCGGCCAGCAGGCCCTCCCACCACTCGGCCTGGCCGGCGAAGTAGCGCATCGGCATGGCGACCGGGGCGGTGAACGGGATGAAGGACAGGATCCGCAGGATGTCGGCCTTGAGCGCGAAGACCATCGGCACGAAGGCGCCGGCGGCGGCGAGCAGCACGATGAGGCCGCAGCTGATCTGGCGGGCGCGGCGCCCGGCCGGGGTGGCTGCCCACAGGAACAGCGACATGTACAGCAGCACAACGATGAGGAAGATCGCTGAGAACCAGCCGATGCCCGGCAGCGCGGCCATCGCCAGGGAGTTGAACGAGGCGATCGACAGGCCGAGCATGAGCACGCCGACGGTGATGACGAGGTAGACGAGTGCGAGCACCGTCAGCCCGTAGACCCGGCCCCAGGCAGCGGCCCTGGGCGGGATGGTGGCGGCGATGACCTCGGCGAGGCGGTTGCGCTTCTCGACCCGGGCGTTGGCGTACAGGGCAGCACCGAGGGTGAGCACGGAGGCGAGCAGCAGCAGGGCCATGCCCCAGACGAACACCGAGCTGGCCGTGGCCGGCACGGGTGGTTCCTCTAGGTAGGTCACCGGCATCTCCGGCTGCAGCTTGTTCATGATCTCCGTCGGCTTGGAGTTCAGCGCCACCAGCTGCTGCTGGCCCATGCCCGAGGGGTCGACGAGGAGGGCGGCATCGGCTTCGCCGTTGCGCACGAGCTCCTGGGCCTCTTCAACGGAGTCGACGTCCTTGATTTTCAGGCCCAGCTGCTGTTCGGCAGCTGCGGCCTGTTCGCCGAGGCCGACGGTGGCCAGGGTGGAGTCGCCGGTGGAGCCTTCCGGGCTGGCGTTCTGCGCGCCGATGATGATCGCGGCGATGACGGCCAGGCCGAGGATGAGGCTGGTGACGTAGAACAGCGGCGAGCGGGACACGGACACGGTCTCGCGGTTGGACACGAGCCAGGCGGCCTGCCGGCCGGTGAGGTCGCGGAACTCGGAGACGAGCCCGGTCTTGGGTTCGCTGCCGGGATCCGGGCGGTCTTCGCGCAGCTCATAGGGCACATCGGCATCGGTGAGCAGATCGTCATCGGAGTCGATCGTCTCGACCGGGATCTCGTCCTCGGAATCGACGTCTGTCTCAGCGTCAGCCTCAGCGTCTGCGTCTGCGTCCTCGGCGAGGGCATCGGCTTCGCCGGGCTCGGTGTCCTCATCGAGGATGACGAGGTCGTCATCGGCGCCGGGAGCCGTCGGGTCGGCCGGGTCGACCGGGGTGCTGGCCTCAGCTGGGTCAGTGGGGTCGACCGGGTCGGTGAGGTCCTTCTTGTTCTTGTCGTTCACTCAGATCCTCTCCTTCAGCAGCTCGGCCAGGCTCGCGTTGTGCGCACCATATTCTGTCACGCCGCTCGTCTCAGCCACGGCAGCGAAGGCCCCCTGCGGATCGGATGCGGAGAAGACCACCAGCTCGCGGTCAGCTGCGCCGGTCTCCTCATCGTCTGCGACATCGATGCCAGGGTGAGCGGCCAGGCTGGTGCGTCCCGCCTCGGCGGCGGCAGCGCTCTCGTAGCGGACGGCGTACAGGCTCGCGTCCCGGCGCAGCGTGGCCAGTGCACCCTTCCCGACGACCTTGCCGTGGTCGAGGGCGATGACGTCATCAGCAACCGATTCGGTCAGCTCATAGGAATCGGAGGTGAAGATGACCGGGACGCCGGAGTCGGCGTGGTCGCGCAGCAGGCTGAAGACCTTCTCGGTGCTGGCGGCATCGAGGCCGTCGAACGGCTCGTCGAGAACCACGACGTCCGGATCGGCAGCGAGCACGGCGGCGATCTCAGCCCGGGCGACCTCGGTGCCCGACAGGTGCGACAGCGGCGCGTAGGCGCGGTCGGACAGGTCGAGGCGCGAGAGCAGAGTGACGGCGTTGCGCTCGGCTGCCCCCATCGTCATGCCGTGCAGGCGGGCGAGGTAGACGATCTGCTCGAGGACCTTCATCCCCGGGTAGCCGCCGCGTTCGGCGGGCAGATAGCCGAAGTTCTGCCGGTCGCCGAATCCCAGTTCGTGGCCTTCGAGTTCGACGGTGCCCTCATCGGGGGTGATGAGGCCCATGATGACGCGGACGAGTTCGGTCTTGCCGGAGCCGCGCTGGCCGACGATGCCGGTCAGGCGGCGCGGGCGGGCGGTCAGCGATACGTCCTTCAGCCACGTCTTGCGGCCGGACTTGAGCGTGATGCCGGTGAGTTCGAGCACGGGTGGTCCTTCGATTGACGGGGGTGCGCGCCGCGTGCGGCGCCGGGTCTAGTGTTGCGTGCGGTGTCAGCTGCCGTCCAATCCCAGCAGCATGCGTACCGGGCCCGAGGCGCCGGCCCGGCTGGGATCGGGCCGCTCAGTCGAGTCCGAGGTCGCTGGTGCTCAGCGCGATGAGGTACGGCAGGCCTGCGGCCTCGACGCGCTCCTTGGCACCGGTGTTGCGGTCCATAACGACGGCGACGGCGATGACCTCAGCACCGGCTTCGCGGAGTGCTTCGACGGCGGTGAGCACGGAGCCGCCGGTCGTCGAGGTGTCCTCGACGGCGATGACCTTGCGGCCGGCCACATCGGGGCCTTCGACGCGACGGCCCATGCCGTGTTCCTTGGCGGCCTTGCGCACGACGAAGGTGTCCTTGGGGGTGCCGCGGACGACGGAGCGGTGCATGATCGCGGTGCCGACCGGGTCGGCGCCCATCGTCAGGCCGCCGATCGCCTCGACCTCGTCGAGGTAGCCGGTGGATTCCAGCAGGTCGAGCATGACGTCGCCGATGAGCGGGGCGCTGCGGTGGTCGAGGGTGACCCGGCGCAGGTCGAGGTAGTAGTCGGCCTCCTTGCCGGAGGACAGCGTGACCTTTCCGCGCACGACGGCGAGTTCGTCGATGAGCTGCAGCAGCTGGGATTTCGCAGTTTCTGACATGCGCTCAGTCTACGTGGACGAAGCCGAGTGCCAGCTGAAGAGGTCCTGCCTGGAGAAACACAAAGACCCCGGGGCGCGTCACGCGACTTCCCGGGGCCTTTGCAGCACTCCCCTCGAGTACCCGGACGCATCCCCATACGTCCGTCATTCGCCCGATCCCCACCGGGTCGAATTATCACCATTTAACCATGGATTAGTTGATTTGTGAACTTGTCCTGCGAAGAAAATCTCACCGGTCACACGCGCCACCCGAGTCCGGAAATCGGCCTCTTACCTGCGTTTATATTGCATGCTTGGCCTTGCATATGCGAAGCGGCTGATAGGCGGAAGGGGCTGCTCGTGGCGAGGCGTGCCGCTCGCTGTGCCCGGCTGCCGATTCCCCAAAGGCACCTTGTCTTCACTGCGCGGGCGGCCTCGGGAGTTCAGCGGCGTGGCTGCCGGGTGAAGCGGAAGCCGTTGCTGGCGAACCGGATGAGGGGTCTGGGCAGCACTTGGGCTGCGGCGTAGGCGAGCTTGTACTGCAGGCCGGGCACGGAGACGACCCTGCCTGCACGGGCATCGCGCAGCCCCTGCCGGGCGACGGTCGAGGCGTCGACCCAGGCTGCGGTCGGCAGATGCGACATGTCGACGTCCATGCGGTCGTGGAACTCGGTGCGCACGAACCCGGGCAGCACCGCGGTGGCGGTCACGCCGGTGCCGGCGAGTGCGGCGGCGAGGCTTTCGGTGAAGATGAGCACATGGGACTTCGCCCCGGCGTAGGTGCCCATCGTCGTGACCGCGGCCATCGAGGCGATGTTGACGATGCCGCCGCGGCCGCGGGCGCGCATCGCATGGGCGGCATGCCAGGAGATGTCCTCAACGGCGCGGATGAGCACGGTGTCGAGCTTCGCGAGCTCCGCCGGGTCGGTTCTCAGCAGCGAAGAGCGCAGTCCGTAGCCGGCGCTGTTGACGACGACGTCGACGCGGCGGGAGTTGATGAGGTCGGTGACCTGCCGGATCCCGCCGATCGTCCCGTCGCCCTCAGTCCGGCTGAGGTCGCAGCTGAGCACCTCGCAGACGATCCGGTAGCGGTGCATGAGCCTGACGGCTGTGGCGTCGAGGCGCGCGAGGTCGCGGGCGACGAGGATGAGCCGGTAGCCGTCGGCGGCGAGCTCATGGGCGATCGCCAGCCCGATGCCGCTGGTGGCACCCGTGATGAGGGCGACCGGCGCCTCGGGCGCGGGGGCAGCGGGCACGGAACTCAGGCTGGGTGTCGATGCCATGGCCACAGCATAAGCGCACATGGTTGATCCCGCCCTGTCATCTGACGGCTGCCGCTCAGGCGCGCTGCTCGGCCTTCTTGGCCCGGCGGGCGCGGTGCAGGATCGGCTCGGTGTAGCCGCTGGGCTGGCTGGCGCCGTCGACGATGAGCGAGCGGGCGGCTTCGAAGGCGATGCCGCTGCCCTTGCCGTCGGTGACGAGCGGCTCGTAGTTCGGATCCCCGGCGTTCTGCTCGTCGACCACAGCGGCCAGGCGGTTAAGGCTCTCATCAACCTGGTCGCGGCTGATGATGTCATGGGCGAGCCAGTTGGCCAGCAGCTGGCTGGAGATGCGCAGGGTGGCGCGGTCCTCCATGAGGGCGACGTCGTGGATGTCGGGCACCTTCGAGCAGCCGACACCCTGGTCGACCCAGCGGACCACGTAGCCGAGGATCGACTGGACGTTCTCATCGACCTCGGTCTGGCGCTCCTCGTCGCTCAGCGAGGCCGGGTCGCCCAGCGGCAGCACGAGCAGCGGGTCGAGCCCGGCGGGTTCACGGGTGGCGATCTCGCTCTGGATCTCGAAGGCGTCTGCCTGGTGGTAGTGCAGCGCGTGCAGGGTGGCCGCCGTCGGCGAGGGCACCCAGGCGGCGGTCGCGCCGGCCTTCACGTGGCCGATCTTCTGCTTAAGCATGTCGTGCATGAGGTCGGGCATCGCCCACATGCCCTTGCCGATCTGGGCGTGGCCGCGGAAGCCGGCGGCCAGGCCGATGTCGACGTTGGCGTCCTCGTAGGCCTTGAGGAAGCTCTGGGACTTCATCTCGGCCTTGCGCACGACCGGCCCGGCCTGCATCGAGGTGTGGATCTCATCGCCGGTGCGGTCGAGGAAGCCGGTGTTGATGAATACGACGCGGTCGGCTGCCTGGTCGATCGCGGCGGCGAGGTTGGCGCTCGTGCGGCGCTCCTCGTCCATGATGCCGATCTTGAGCGTGCGCGCAGGCAGGTCGAGGAGCTGCTCGACGCGGGCGAAGAGCTCGACAGCGAAGGCGACCTCGTCGGGCCCGTGCATCTTCGGCTTGACGACGTACATCGAGCCGGCACGCGAGTTGCCGGTGCCGGCGCGCAGGGCCGGTGCGGCGGCGAGCGCGGTCATGATGGCATCGAGGATGCCCTCGGGGATCTCCTCGCCGTCGGCGCTGAGGATCGCATCGGTGGTCATGAGGTGGCCGACATTGCGCACGAACAGCACCGACCGGCCCGGCAGGGAGATCTCGTCACTGCCGTCAGGTGCCCAGTAGGTGCGGTCGGGGTTGAGCGAGCGGGTGAAGGTGCGGCCGTTCTTCGTCACCTCCTGGGACAGGGTGCCGGTGGCCAGGCCGCGCCAGTTGCGGTAGCAGTGCGTCTTGTCTTCGGCATCGACGGCGGCCACAGAGTCTTCGAGGTCGATGATGGTGGTGACGGCGGATTCGACGACGATGTCTTCGATGCCGGCGGCGTCGGTCGTGCCGATCGTGCCGGTGGGGTCGAAGACGATGTCGATGTGCAGGCCGTTGTGCAGCAGCAGGACGCTCGTCGGCGAGTCCGGGTCACCAGCGAAGCCGGCGAACACCTCGGGCTTGGCGAGCGTGGCCTCACTGCCGCCGTTGAGTGTCACGTGCAGCTGGCCGCTCTCGACCCGGTAGCCGGTGGCGTCGGCGTGCGAGCCCTCGGTCAGCGGCGCGGCGGTATCGAGCAGTTCGCGGCCCTTGGCGATGACGGCGGCGCCGCGGGTCGGGTTGTAGCCGCTGCCCGGTGCCAGCTCACCGCTCTGGTCGATGGCGTCGGTGCCGTAGTAGGCGTCGTAGAGCGAACCCCAGCGGGCATTCGCAGCGTTGATGGCGAAGCGCGCGTTGGAGACCGGCACGACGAGCTGCGGGCCGGCCTGGTCGGTGATCTCCGGGTCGACGTTCTCGGTGGTGACCGTGACGTTCTCCGGTGCGGGGACGAGGTAGCCGATCTCCTCGAGGAACGCCCGGTACTCCATGGCATCCGGGGCGCCGGGGTTTTTGCGGTGGTAGTCGTCGATCCTGCGCTGCAGCTGCTCGCGGATGTCCAGCAGCTCGCGGTTGCGCGGGGTGAGGTCGGCCAGCAGCTCAGCGACTCCGCTCCAGAACGCGTCGGCCTCGATGCCGGCCGCCGGCAGCGCCTCGCGTTCGGTGAAGTCAGCCAGCTCAGCGGCGACCTGCAGACCAGCGCGGGTCACTGTGTTCGATGCGGTCGTCTGATTATTGTCAGTCATCGTCATTCCTCCATGCCGGGGATGCTGCGAGCGGGCATACCTGCACTATAGATTCCATTACGTGGAATAGTGTATCTATATTGCGGATTTTTGTGAAGCAGCTCTCAGCAGCCCGGCTCCTCGGGCACGAGGATCGATCCGGGGTTGAGGATTCCATCGGGATCGAGCGCCTTCTTGATGCGGTGATTGAGCTCGAGGACGTCCTCGCCGAGGTAGTCGGCCAGCCACGGGCGCTTGAGCCGGCCGACGCCGTGCTCACCGGTGATGGTGCCACCGAGGCTGATGGCCAGGTCCATGACCTCGCCGTAGGCGATGTGGGCGCGTTCGTGCTGGGCGGGGTTCCCGCGCTCGAGCACGATGAGCGGGTGGGTGTTGCCGTCGCCGGCGTGGGCCATCGTGGCGATCGTGACGTCGTTCTTCTCCGCGATCTCGGCAATGCCGAGGACGAGGTCGCCGAGGCGGGGCAGCGGGACGCCGACGTCTTCGAGCAGCACGGCGCCGAGGCGTTCGATGGCGGGGATCGCCATCCGGCGGGCGACGACGAAGGCCTCACCGTCGGCTGGGTCGTCGGTGGCGAAGCATTCGGTGGCCCCGGTTTCATTGCAGATCTTCTCGATGCGCCGGATCTCGTCGAGGGCTGCGCCGCTGGGCTCATCGGATTGGGCGATGAGCATTGCTGCGGCATCGCGGTCAAGGCCCATCTTGGTGGCGTCTTCGACGGCGTTGATGGTCGGCTGGTCCATGAATTCGAGCATCGACGGGCGCATCTGCCGGGTGATGCCCATCACCGCATCGGTCGCCGCGTCGAGTGTTGGGAAGGTGGCGACGAGGGTCGTCGGCTGCTTCTGGGCGGGGATGAGGCGCAGCTGGACTTCGGTGAAGATGCCGAGCGCGCCCTCGCTGCCGACGAACAGCTTCGTCAGCGACAGTCCGGCGACGTCCTTGATGCGCGGGCCGCCGAGGGTGACGGCTCGGCCGTCGGCGAGGACGACCGTGACACCGAGGACGTAGTCGGTTGTGACGCCGTATTTGACGCAGCACAGGCCGCCGGCATTGGTGGCGACGTTGCCGCCGATCGAGCAGATCTCGAAGGATGACGGGTCGGGTGGGTACCACAGTCCGTGTTCGGCTGCGGCGGCTTTGACCTCGGCGTTGAGTGCCCCGGGCCCGGCGGCGACGGTGCGGGTGACGGGGTCGACCTCGATCTTGTTCATCCGGTCGAGGGAGACGACGATGCCCCGCTCGACTGCGGTGCTGCCTCCGGAGAGCCCTGTTCCGGCTCCGCGGGGGACGATCGCGGTGCGGTGTTTCGCCGCGATCGTGACGACCTGCTGGACCTGCTCCGTCGTTGTCGGGCGGACAACGACGAGCGGCATGCCAGCAGCGGGGTCGTTGGCGCGATCCCACCGGTAGGCCTCCATGCTGACCGGGTCGGTGACGAGGATGTCGTCCGGCAGGGCGGCGATGATGTCGTCGAGTGCGTGAGCGTCATTGCGTTCCATCTGCAGACTTTCCTCCCAGCCGGTGTGACGCACGTTACCGTGTCGCCGCCCGGACTGATCGACCGGGTCGGCATTTCAGGACGGCACCTGTTTCAGCACGACCCTGTTTCAGCACGGCCCTGTTTCAGCACGGCACCTGTTCGCGCTGCGGGCGCTCACCTCGGGCCGCTTACGAGGCGTGGGTCCAGGGAGGCGTGGGTCCAGGGAGGCGTGGGTCCAGGGAGCCGGCAGCGGCTGTGTCCTCGGTTAGAGTGGGGGCGTGCGAATCGCTACATGGAACGTGAACTCTGTCAGGGCCCGCGCCGAACGCATCGGTGCATGGCTGGAGCGCTCGGATGCCGATGTGCTCGCCATCCAGGAACTCAAGTGCAAGGACGCGCAGATGCCCGTCGCGATCTTCGAGGAGCGCGGGTACGAAGTCGCCTATCACGGGCTGAACCAGTGGAACGGGGTGGCGATCGCCTCCCGGGTGGGGCTTGCCGATGTGCAGCTCGGCTTCGAGAACGTGCCCGGCTTCGGCGATGACGACGCCGTGGAGGCACGGGCGATCAACGCCGACTGCGGCGGGGTGCGCGTGCATTCGCTGTATGTGCCCAACGGCCGCGAGCTCGATCACCCGCACTATGACTACAAGCTGCGGTGGCTGTCGGCCCTGCGCGACGACGTCACCGCGCAGCTAGCCGAAGACCCTGAGGCCAAGCTCGTGCTCTGCGGCGACTTCAACGTCGCCCCGCACGATGAGGACGTGTGGGACATGGAGGCCTTCGCCGGCTGCACGCACGTCTCCCAGCCTGAGCGCGACGCCTTTCAGGCACTCCTCGACGCCGGCCTGACCGATGTCGCCCGCCCGTTCACTCCCGGCCCCGGTGTGTACACGTACTGGGACTACCAGAAGCTGCGCTTCCCCAAGAAGGAGGGCATGCGCATCGACTTCCAGCTCGCCTCCGCGACCCTCGCCGAGGCAGCGACCGGTGCGTTCATCGACCGCGAGGAACGCAAAGGCAAGGGAGCATCAGACCACGCCCCGGTCGTCGTCGACTACGCACTCTGAGCTGACCCTCAGCCGGCCGTGCTAGCCTGACGGGCACCCGCGCACCGGCCGCCGCGGCCGGTGACCGATCCCCGAAAGGCTCCCGCATGCACACGCAGTCGCACCGTCTCCTCCCCTGGTCCAGTGCCGGTCTCGCCGCCCTCGGCGTCGGCATGCTCATCACCTGGGCCGTCAGCATACACAACTACGGCGTCTACGTCGATGAGCACGCACTCGGCGGGGACATCCGGCCGATCGAAATCATCCTCTTCCTCTCCGGGGTTGGGGCCGTCATCGCAGCGATGGTTCTCTTCGTCATCTGGCAGCGGCGCAGCGCCTAGATGTACTTCCTCGGGAGGTTGTGATCGGGATTTGAGGTGAAAGAAGACCTCCGAT